>CAZWQX010000048.1:0-24170 GCA_964635965.1 uncultured Cryomorphaceae bacterium | reverse complement strand
CCCCGGGTTTTATTTGTACGAGCAGCATACACCCACTTCAACTTTTTCAGGCGTTATCGCAGGGGTTTGTACCCAGGATTACAGGGATGGAAAAATCAAAAAACACGAACAAACCATCACCTCCCGCGAAAAACTCTTCAGCACGTATCTCGATATTTGCGGTTTTAATGCTGAGCCTGTGTTGTTGACCTATCGGGAACAAATTGCTGGAATTGATGCATTGTTTGCAGCCAAGAAGCTTGAAAGACCCGAATACGAGTTTACCACAACGGATAGAATCACTCATCGTCTTTGGGTAATTTCAAAAAAATCGGATATGGACAAAATATCACAGTCCCTATCCAAAGTTGAAGCACTGTATATTGCAGACGGCCATCACAGAATGGCCAGCTCATCAAGATTGGCCGAAGCGAAGTCCCTGGAAAACAAAAATCACAGCGGGACGGAACCTTACAACTTCACCATGGCGATGATCATGCATGGCGAGAATTTGCGGATATCTCCTTTCCATAGAGTATTGGCAAATAATTTCGATTTATCGGACGAAGAATTAATTCTAAGACTCAAGGCAGACTACGAGATCACCAAATGCGGCGAATGTTTCTTGCCTCATGGAAAGCGGAGTTTTGGAATGAGACTCAAAGATGGGTGGTATATTCTGAAGCTACGAGAATTCTCCGGCGGTAAGAACGCTCGCAGCCACTTGGATTCTGTAATTCTGACGGAAACGATATTGGAACCTGTTTTTGGAATTGAAGATCAAAAAACGGATCCTCGGATTTCTTTTGTAGCTGGCACCTTAGATTTAGATTCAGTTGAAAAAACAATTGACTCAGGAAAAAACAAGGTTCTCTTTACACTATATCACGTCGATGCAGCGGAACTCTACGCCATCTCAGATGAAGGAAGTACAATGCCTCCAAAAACCACCTTTATAGAACCCAAATTGAGAAGTGGACTTACGATTATGAACCTGAAATAGTCCAAACAAATAAATTCCGATCATCCCCCATGCTTACAAGGAGAGATTCGTCAATCCATTTTACAACATTGACACTATGCGTATGACCGATTCCCTTGATTCTTGAAATTCGTAAGGGATTTTTCCAATCGTTCTGATCCCAGATTTTAACTGTTTTATCTCTACTCGCTGTTGCCAGCAAACCTGAAGGCGAGAAATCCATAGCGTAAATCGCATAGTTATGTGCAGGAATGGAGTCAGTTTCAATAAGCTCCCCTTTTTTGAAATCAAAAAAACGCAAATGGCCGTCTCTACCGCAGGAGATAAGTCGATTGTTCGAGATCCATTTCAAATCATACACCCCGCCTGAATGGGCACTAACTTCTTGAAGAAGATTAAAATAGCCCGTTTCTAAAACACGGATATAACCATCACTTCCGCCAACTAGTAAATAGAGAGAATCAGGACTGAGGATACCGGCTCTAAGCTTATCCTCAGAAATGGGAATCGACCAAAGTAAGGCATAATCATCTCTGGCAATTATTGAGAGATTACCATCTCCGCCAAGAGAATATATCTGCTTATGAAGCTCATTTTCGATTATTTGGAAGATTGGTCTATTGTGAAATTTCAAATGGCGAATTTCCTTTTTTCCCTGAAGATCAAGCACATGAATTCCCCCTTCAGATTGACCCACATACAAAATATGGCCTGATTTGAGAATCGAATAGACAGGAGATCCAACATTGATCGAAAATGAATCCGGCTCAAAATTATCCGTTCTCCAGCTGCCGACCATACGATCAGCAGAACCCGAATAAATTCTACCCATCTCATAATCAGTTTCAAGGCAATAAACTGCACTTGAATGTCCACTGCGTTGTAAATGAAATTTTGACTTCATCTGGCAAAAATAAATACTTCATTCATTGAATAGATATCCAACAAAATAATCCGCGAACTGAATGATTTCATCGATAAACAGCGCTCATTTAACAATTAGATAAATACCACTAGTAGGAATAACCCTGATAAATGGGTATTTTCGTCACCTCATTTTAATCAATCACAATGCGACAATCTCTATTCTTAAAAACATGGCTGACATCGGCCGTGGTATTTCTATCTGCCATAACCTTTGGGCAGAGTGACCTTATTCTTACAGCGGTGTTCGATGGCCCTCTTTCAGGCGGAACACCAAAAGGTGTTGAAATCTATGTCATCAATGATATTCCTGACCTGAGCTTATATGGTTTGGGCTCAGCAAACAATGGTGGGGGAACGGATGGTGAAGAATTCACATTTCCAGCCGTTGCAGCTACAGCAGGAGATTTCATCTATGTTGCCTCAGAAGAGCCTCAATTTCTCGCTTGGTTCGGATTTGCACCAAACTATACTGACGGTTCAATGGGAATCAATGGTGATGATGCCATTGAACTTTTCCAAAACGGAACCGTGGTAGACCTCTTCGGAGACACTCTAGTTGACGGAACGGGTCAAGCTTGGGAATATCTCGACTCATGGGCTTACCGCTCAAATGGAAGTTCTCCCACTGCGACATTCAGCACGGCAGACTGGTCTATTCCAGGTCCTAATGTGCTTGATGGTGAGACAACAAATACAGGAGCTGCTCAAGGAGTGCCAATCGGGACGTTTGATCCTGAAGGAGGTTCGACAATTACCGCCTACACCATTCAAGAAATTCAAGAAACAATGGATCCTTCCGGCGATTCTCCACTTTTAGGAGAAATTGTAGAGACTTCCGGCGTTGTAACTGCCGTCGGTAATGGGGGTTTTTGGATTCAAGATGGAACAGGTGCCTGGTCAGGTATTTTTGTGCTAGACGGTTCTTCAATTGCCGCCATAGGTGATAACGTAACCGTACAAGGAGCTGTACAAGAAAGTTTTGACTTCACCAGAATTAGCTCCTCTTCAACTGCCATCAACTCATCGGGAAACACTATTCCATCTGCAACAGCCGTTTCAACTGCCGACGCAAATGATGAGCAATACGAGTCTGTTTTATTATCTATCAGTGGAGCACTTTGTGTGAATGCCGATGCAGGATTCGGTGAGTACATCCTCAATGATGGCTCAGGGGATTATCGTGCTGACGATCTTCTTTTCGCATTTACACCTACCCTATTCGCCGAATACGATGCCGTAGGAATAGGTTACTACAGCTTCGGGAATTTTAAACTTGCTCCCAGAGATGTTGATGATATTGAAGATACGGGAAACAATCAGCTCGTCGTAGGTTTTGAATCTGATGCTGATGACGTTCAGGAAAACGCCGGCAGCATAACAATCAATGTCCAAATTGTAAATCCCAATATCAACGCAACATCAGTAGATGTAACTGTTACCGGTGGAACAGCTGTGAACGGTGTTGACTATACCTTCACAGATCCGACCAATTTGACTTTTCCTGCCGGTTCGGGAGATTCACAGTCATTTAGCATCACTATCAATGACAATTTCGTACAGAACGAAGACAAAACCATCGAGTTAGGATTGACGAATGCCACGAATGGTGCTCTTTTGATTCCTAACACACTTCTTGTTACAATCCTCGACAATGAGGTGACCATTACAGATATTGCAACGGTCTCAGAAGTAGATGTTGACGGTCTGGCAGTGAATGACGGATTAGACTTTAACATCCAAGGTGTTGTTCTTGGAGGAAACCTATCATCCACAAATACCCAATTTACGCTTGTCGATGGGACAGGAGGAATGGCAATCTTCCAATTTGGTACCGTTTCAGATTATGTTGTCACAGAAGGTGACGAATTGATAGTTACCGGCGAAGTTGATCAGTTTAACGGATTGACTCAGCTAGAGCCAACTTCAATTGTTCTGGTATCCCAAGGGAACGAGCTTCCACAACCAACTATTGTTACTACACTAGGTGAGAATACTGAATCCGAGCTAGTGGCTTTCCAATGCGCGACTCTTGTTGACCCCGCTCAATGGACCAATTCGGGCTCAGGATTTAATGTGGATGTAACCAATGGAACTGAAACAATTACCCTCAGAATTGATAATGAAGTTGATCTATACAACCAACCTGCACCTGAAGGGGAGTTTGATGTTGTGGGTATTGGCGGTCAATTTGATAACTCAAGCCCTTTCACGGAAGGGTATCAATTATTGCCAAGAAGCTCAGCAGACATTTTGACCTCTACATGCGCTGGTACTCCTGCTTTTGTCAGTGCGCTTACCCTTCCTTGTGGTGGAGAAATCCTACAGGTAACGGGAGCCTTCGAAGGATCTACTGCAGGAGGTGATGCTACCGCTGAAACGCGTACCATATATGCTTATACACCTGATAACGCCGGAGGGGTTCCAACGTATTTAGGAACAGCCTGGCCTTATGTAATAGTATCCGATGGTTTTACAGCAGATGCAGGAATCTCGGCAAACCTTACTGTAGGAGCCAATGACATTCTTCTCGTTGACGGTTGGCCCGCATATCAATTTGTTGGTGATGTAACGGATCAAGATGCTACAGGAAATTTTGGACCCTGGTTCTACTTTGAGACGGATGGAGCTTTAAGCCAAGACCCTTGTCCTGCGCCATGCGAAGATCCCTATCCTGCCGTTGATCCCGGAAGCTTAGGCTCATCGATCGAAGGAAATACCTTGACCATTTTTTGGGATCCAATCCCCGGTTCCCTAGGTTGTCAAGTACAAGGACGTCCGGTTGGTGGCCCTGTGCAACTAAATGAAACACTGATCTCGCCTGAAGTTTCTTCATTCTCTACCGGCATAGGTGGAATTCCTGCGGGTGACTACGAATGGAGAGTGCGATGCGGATGTTCATTTACCGTGGGCGGACCATTCAGCGCATGGCAGCCGGTTACAATTGGTGGAGCCCCTGCAATTAATTCATACCCAAATCCAACGGAGGGAATTTCGTTCGTATCCTTTAGTGTACCTGTAGCCGGAACTGCCACTCTGGAAGTTTATGACATGACAGGAAGATTGGTCGATGCTCTATTCACGGGCGTTGCTCAACCTAATTCTGACTATCGATTCCAATTCGACGGTTCAAATCTTCCGAATGGAATCTATTTATACAGACTAACTACGGAATCCGGAATTATCACAAATAAATTCATGGTCTCTAAGTAGACAGAATAATTTATCGACGAGCCGGCTCAATTGAGCCGGCTTTTTTTATGCTTCACCGATTGCCTTGTGTTTGAAAAATTCATATCTTCGGACAATAGTGTACTTTTTACACTTAGAATTTTTAACCAACCATATTAACAATGAAAAAAATACTTACGTTTCTTTTTGCAGCCTTTCTTTTAGGAGGTTTAAATGCTCAAGATGTGAATGTCACCTTTCAAGTAGACATGAGCCTCGAAACGATCGACTTTGCCAATGGTGGTGTTAGTGTTTCAGGAGATTTTAATGGTTTCGCAAAGGAACCAATGATTGACCAAGGGGATGGTGTTTATGCCGTTACCTTGAGCATCCCCGCCAACTCTACCCAAGAATACAAGTTTCGAAACGGTGACGGTTTTGAAGGCCCTTCAGGAGCATGTGCTGCAGGATCCTTTGGTAACCGAGTTCTGGTAACTCTTGAAGAAGATGTTTCACTAGATTTAGTTTGTTACAGCTCTTGCTCTGCCTGCCCTGGTTCTGTGGTTGATGTTGATGTTACTTTCCAAGTTGACATGAGCCAAGAAGTTATAGATGTAGCAAACGGAGGTGTGAGCGTTTCCGGAGGTTTCAACAACTTCGAAAAATTACCGATGATTGATCAAGGGAATGGCATTTATGCCGTTACCGTAACGCTTCAATCACCTAGCACAGAGGAATATAAATTCCGAAATGGTGATGCCTTTGAAAGCCCTTCCGGAGCATGTGCTACGGGTGCATTTGGTAATCGAGTACTAGAAGTTCCAGGCGAGAATACTACGCTTGATGTAGTATGCTACAGCTCTTGTGAAGCTTGCGGTGACCCTGGAGAATTCTTTGATGTGACTTTTAACGTTGATGCTTCGGAAATCACCGTTGACCCTGAAGGCATTTTCATTGCCGGTAACTTCAATGGCTTTACTCCTACCGCAATGAACGACGATGGTGACGGCACATACAGCATTACCGCATCTGTTGAAGGAGGATCTGAGCTGATTTTATGGAAATATTTAAATGGCTCGTCATTCGATAATGCAGAGTCTGTACCTGAGGCTTGTGGGCAAGACGATGGTTTCGAAGGATTTAACAGGATTGCACCTCCTCCCAGTGGAAACGTCACATTTGAAACGGTATGTTTTAGCTCTTGTGAAGAATGTCCAGGTGAGGTTCCTTGCGAAAACCCATATCCACAGGTTACAGGTCAAAGTTTCGCAAATATCAACGGAGGGGTTGAATTAAATTGGGATCCAATTTTCGGTTCACTTGGATGTCAGCTTCAAATAGGACTTCCGGGTGGACCCTCGCAATTGCGAACTGAGTTCGGAGAAAATTTATCGAGCTTTTTCATCCCCGGTTCATTCTTGACAAACGGAACTTCATACGAGTGGAGAGTTCGTTGTGGTTGCTCTCAGAATCCACTAATCGGCGGCCCATGGACTGCATATCAGCCTTTCACTTATATCAATTTTGGAATATCAGAAGAACCAGGGACGACTTTGACCGCAGTTCCAAATCCATCTAATGGATACACATTTATATCGCTGAACACAACAACAGATTCAGATCAAGCTCTGGTAGAAGTTTACGATCTAAGCGGACGATTAGTTGAAAGAGTGTTCCAAGGAAATGTGGCAGCTGATCAAGAGATGCGTTTTGAATTTGACGGAACTCACTTAACTGAGGGAATCTATCTAATTCGCTATACGACCAACAACGAAGTGGTCACAGAAAAAATGATGATCTCCAAGTAAAAAAGTCACTTTTTAATCATGGTTAAAGCCGATGTTTCTGACATCGGCTTTTTTTATACGTCAAATTGTCAGAAAACAAGCGTTGGCATAAGGCTTGACGATAAGAGAACAAAAAACACGAAGCAACATGCAGCAAGGAAGTATTAATGTTCAAACGGAAAATATTTTCCCGATCATTAAAAAATTTCTCTACTCAGACCATGAAATATTCTTACGAGAATTGGTATCAAACGCGGTTGATGCCACACAGAAATTAAAAACACTAACCTCCATAGGTGAAATAAAAGCCAATACGGAGAACCTTCAGGTTGAAGTAATTCTCGAAAAGGATAAAAAACAGATCATCGTCCGAGATAATGGTATCGGCATGACCGCCGAAGAGGTAGATAAGTACATCAATCAAATTGCTTTTTCAGGAGCAGAGGAATTCGTTCAGAAATACAAAGACGCTGATAAGCAAAATGCCATTATTGGTCATTTTGGTCTTGGATTCTATAGTGCCTTCATGGTAGCTGAAAAGGTTGAAATCATTTCGAGATCTCAAAAACCAAATAGCACTCCCGTGATATGGACATGCGATGGCAGTCCGAACTACACGATGGAAGAAACCAAAAAGAAAACCAAAGGGACGGATATAGTGCTGCACATTGCAGAAGACTCTTTGGAGTTTCTGGAAGAAAGTCGATTAAACGGTATTTTGAACAAGTACTGTAAGTTCCTACCCGTGCCAATCAAATTTGGAACGAACGAGAGAACGGAAAAGGAGAAAGACGAAGAAGGAAATATCGTAGAAGGTGGTAAGGAAACGAAGATCGTTGAAGACAGAATAATCAATAACACTGAACCGGCTTGGACAAAAGCTCCTTCAGAACTCAACGAGGAAGATTACAAAAACTTCTACAGGGAGCTTTATCCAATGACATTCGATGATCCTCTCTTTCATATTCATCTGAATGTTGACTTTCCCTTTAATTTAACGGGTATCCTTTACTTCCCAAAGCTCAAGAACAATTTAGAGCTTCAGAAGAATAAAATCAGCCTGTATAGCAATCAGGTTTTCATTACGGATAATGTCGAAAACATAGTCCCTGAATTCCTCACACTGTTGCACGGTGTAATTGATTCTCCTGACATTCCTTTAAATGTCTCTCGTTCTTATCTCCAGGAAGATGCAAACGTGAAGAAAATCTCTTCTCATATCACTAAAAAGGTGGCCGACAAATTGAACTCCATGTTCAAGAATGATCGAAAAGACTTTGAAAGCAAGTGGGAAGACATCAAGGTGTTCATCGAATTCGGAATGCTTACGGATGAGAAATTCTATGACAAAGCGTCCAAATTCTACCTTCTAAAATCTGAAGATGGCTCCTATCACACAGTTGAAGAATACAAGGAGAAGATTAAAGATCTACAGACTGACAAAAACGATAAGTTGGTAGTGCTTTATGCAAATGATGAAAAAGAGCAGCACTCATTTATTGAGACCGCCAAAAATCGATCCTACGATGTTGTCATTCTCGATTCTCCTATCACGAGTCATTTGATCAGCAAATTGGAGCAAAAAGAGGGAGACATAACCTTTGCCAGGGTGGATGCCGATACGATCGAAAAACTAATCCAAAAGGAAGAGGAAACACCTTCTAAACTCAGCGATGAGGAAAAAGAAAAAATAAAGCCTTCTATTGAAGACGCGCTGGATAAGGAACGTTTCTCAGTGCAATTTGAAAGCATGAGCGAAACCGATCGCCCTATGATAATCACGCAAAGTGAATTCATGCGACGAATGAAGGAGCAACAAATGACAGGCGGAGGAAATATGTTTGGAGGAAGCCTTCCTGAGATGTTTAACATGGTTGTGAATACGAATCACCCCTTGATTACTTCATTAGTAGACAAGAAGGAAGAGGATCGAAAGGAGTTGGTAAGTCAACTCGTAGATCTCGCCATGCTTTCACAAAACATGCTCAAAGGAGAAGCAATGAGCAAGTTTATCAAGAGGAGCGTTGATATTTTGAAATCTTAAACTAAACAAACCAAACATGAAACGACTAATCATAATTTTTCTCGGGGCTCTAACCTTGAGCTCTTGCGGATACAATACATTGGTTGAGCAAGAAGAGAATGTAGCTAAAACGTGGGCAAAGGTTGAAACCCAATACCAAAGAAGGAGTGACCTCATTCCAAACTTGGTGAGCACGGTTAAGGGTTATGCAGATTTCGAGCAAGAAACCTTAACGGGAGTGATTGAGGCGAGGTCAAAAGCTTCGGCAATCACCGTTGATGTGGAGAATCTGACACCTGAAGCGATTCAAAAGTTTCAAGCTGCACAAAATCAGCTCTCAGGAGCTCTTTCACGACTACTTGTAACCGTAGAGCGTTACCCTGATCTGAAGGCCAATCAACAGTTCAGCCAACTACAAGCTCAGCTGGAAGGGACCGAAAATAGGATCAGTGTTGCCAGAGATAAATTCAATGAGGCGGTTGGAACCTACAATACCTCAACGAGAAAATTCCCCAGGAATATAACCGCAGGAATATTCGGATTTGAAAAGAAAGGGTATTTCGAAAGTGCGGAAGGAAGTGATACTGCACCAGAAGTTTCTTTCGAATAATGGCATCTTCACTTTTAACAGACCCGGAGAAGCGAGAAATCGTTGAAGCAATTACCACTGCTGAGAATAAAACCAGTGGTGAAATACGCTTGCACATTGAAAAAAAGTGTGGCGAAGATGTAATGGATCACGCGGCCTTTATTTTTGAGAAGCTCGAAATGCATAAAACGGAACTTCGAAATGGAGTGCTTTTTTACGTGAGTTTCGATGATCACAAATTGGCCATCCTTGGAGATGCGGGAATTAATAGCGCTGTTCCTGACGACTTTTGGAATGCTGTAAAAGACGAATTAATCTCTTCTTTCAAGAGAGGAGAATACGTCGAGGGTCTCAAAAAAGGAATTCATATGGCCGGAGAACAGCTTAAAGAGCACTTCCCTGTTGCACACGATGACGTGGACGAGTTGAGTAATGAAATATCTTTCGGGGAGGAAAAGCAATGATGAAGAGACTATTATTGTTTGTAGTCATCCTTATTTCGATTCAAGGTCTTGGACAGGATAACTGTTATCCGCCAAAACCGAGAGGAATGGTAGCAGATCAAGCGGATATTTTCTCCCCTCAAGAAGAAAGGAGTCTTGAGCAACGACTGCAATCTTTCAGCCTGGAAACTTCTAATCAAATTGTCGTAGTAACCCTTTTGGAGTTGTGCGCAGGAGATGCAGCAATGACGGCTTATGAAGTAGGAGAAGAATGGGGTGTTGGTCAAGCTGAAAATGACAACGGGGTTGTCATCATGATTAAACCCACGGGTGGTCCCGGTGAACGACATACCTTCATTGCAACCGGATATGGCTTAGAAGGTGCAATACCCGATGCGACGGCCAAACTGATAGTCGATGCCGAGATGATTCCGTACTTCAAAAATGGAGATTTTTATGGAGGAACTTCAAAAGCAATTAACGTAATTACCGAACTCGCTCAAGGGGAATACAACTATAAAACATACGCTGACAGGCATAGAGCGAATCCGGTGTCAGTCATACTTCCATTTCTATTTGTAGTTGGAATCTGGATGTTTCTGATGTTCAGAAAGACCAATGCCTATGCGAGGAACAACAACCTGGGATTTTGGGCTGCATTAATGTTGATGAGCGCTGCGAGCAGGAGACACAGAGGTTCTTATGGTCGCTTTTCCAGTGGGTCTGGCGGATTCGGTGGATTTAGCGGAGGTGGAGGCTTTGGTGGATTCGGTGGAGGTAGCTTTGGCGGCGGAGGCGCAGGAGGTAGTTGGTAAAAAGTACTATGAAAAAATACGCAAAATGGATTGGCGGTGGATTAGGTTGGGCCTTTGGTGGGCCAATCGGAGCAATTCTGGGCTTTGCCGTCGGATCAATGATTGATGGGACTTCTTCTGCGACGGGAGATGGACCAAGAACTGCCCGAGCCCGCAGAACCAGCTACGGCTACACTACGGCTAACGACTTTGTGATTTCGTTATTGGTGCTCACTGCTGCAGTGATGAAAGCCGACGGCAAAGTGGTAAAATCTGAATTGGACTATGTCAAGAAGTTTCTAATTACACAATTTGGAGAGCGCAAAGCCCAAGATCAGATTCTTCTGCTGCGCGATATCTTAAATCAGAATACCGATGTAAGGGCTGTTTGCCTTCAAATCAAACAGAACATGGAGCATCCTCTTAGGCTCCAACTCTTGCATTACATTTTTGGTCTTGCCGCGGCCGATGGCAAACTGGATATTACCGAAGTTCGAGTGATTGAGAACATAGCGTCTTACTTAGGGATCAGTTCAAAAGACTACCTGTCGATTCGAGCGATGTTTGGGCATGATACTCAAAGTGCCTATAACATCCTGGAAATTGATGAAAGTGCCGATGAGAAAACAGTGAAAAAAGCCTATCGAAAAATGGCCACAAAATACCACCCTGATAAGGTAAGTCATTTGGGTGATGAATTTCAGCGAGCGGCCAAAGAGAAATTCCAAAAAGTCCAAGAAGCTTACGAAACAATCAAAAAACAACGGAATTTCAAATAGTGGAAGCCCAAAGAAAGAGATATGGCTCCATCTTGATTCCCGTAATTTTTGTTTTGATTTTATGGGTAATTCACTTCGTGTCCATTGAATTTGATTGGAATCTCGCATCCTATGGACTTTATCCTCGAAGAATAGAGGGACTGATTGGAATTTTTACGATGCCCTTCATTCATGGCGGCTGGGAACATCTATTCAATAATTCAATTCCTCTTCTTGTACTTGGGTGGGCTATATTTCACTTCTACCCTTCTCTAGCTACGAAAACGCTGATATGGATTACGTTGTCGGCGGGCATATGGCTGTGGATTTCGGGTCGAAGCTCATATCACATTGGAGCCAGCGGAGTAGTTTACGGGCTTGCTGCATTCTTGTTCTTGAGTGGATGGCTCAGACGTGAAAAAAAGGTAGCTTCCCTTTCCTTGCTCATCGCATTTTTATATGGGAGTATGTGGTGGGGAATTCTTCCTGTTGAGCCTGGAATTAGCTGGGAAGGCCACCTTTGGGGAGCTGTAGCGGGTTTTGTATTGGCTTGGGTATTTAGAAAACAAGGACCCCAGAAGAAGGTCTTTGAATGGAAGGAAGATGAGGATGATGAGCTTTCCCGAATTGCAATGGGAGAATCTCCAAGGCCAAACCAAGAAGCGGTAAGGCCCGGGAGAATCGTTTATGTCTACAAGTCAAATAAACCTGAAGGAACCACCGATGAGGATGAGAAATCCGTTAGTTAATTTGAACTACTTCGATTTCGAAAGTGAGCTCCTTACCCGCCAACGGGTGATTCGCATCGATAGTAATCTCGCTGTCGCTAATCTTGGTTACCGTAACGGTTATTTGCTGACCCGAAGGAAGCTGAGAAGCCAATTGTTGCCCCACGTAAGGTTTCAAATCCGGTGGAAGCTGTTCCTTACTGATATTCTGAATCATCTCAGGACGAACATCACCGTAAGCCTCGGATGGAGGAATATTGATGGACTTTTTCTCGTTAAGAGCCATGCCTCTCACGGCATTCTCAAAACCAGGGATCATTTGTCCCGCGCCTACTTGAAAAGAAAGGGGTTCGCGTTCAAGAGAAGAGTCAAAAACCTCTCCGTTATTCAAAGTGCCTTTGTAATGAACGCTTACCGTATCGTTATCTTTAACTTTTTGCATTATCTGAAATTTTGCGCAAAGGTAGTGAACTGTGAGGGGTATGAGCTAACAAGTTGAATAGAAACGAATAATGACTATATAAATCATATAACTATGGAACCAAATCAAAGAAGATTAATTATAACCGTATCCATTACCGCAATATTGCTTTTGGTCTTATGGCAAACATCAACCGTTACCATTGGCCCTGGAGAAGCAGGAGTATTGTACAAGCAATTTGGTGGAGGAACGGTAACGGAAAGAACCTACCCTGAAGGATTTCACGTACTAGCTCCGTGGAATAAAATGTTCATTTACAACGTTCGAAACCAAGAAGAAAAAGAGAATATGACCGCTCTTTCAAAAAACGGATTGTCAATAGAAATGGAAATGTCCATTCGATTTCGTCCGATTGAAGAAGATCTCGGTTTGATTCACAAAACCTTGGGCCAGAGCTACCGCGATGTAGTTGTTTTGCCAGAGGTGCGTTCTTCTGCGCGAAAGGTTATTGGTCGGTATGACCCTGAAGAATTGTACTCTTCAAAACGCGATTTCATTCAAGAAGAGATTTTTACCGATGTGAAGAATCGATTGCAAAACAAGAATATCTATCTCGATGCAATTCTGATTCGTGGAATTGAACTTCCTCCGAATATCAAAACTGCGATTGAAAAGAAATTGAAACAAGAGCAGGAAAGTAAGGAGTACGAGTTCCGTATTGAGAAAGAACAAAAAGAAGCGGAGAGAAAGCGAATCGAAGCACAGGGTATTAAAGACTTCCAAGACATCGTTTCAGAAGGTATTTCAGATAAGCTTCTCCGTTGGAAAGGAATTGAAGCTACGCTGGAATTGTCTAAGTCTCAAAACACGAAAGTGGTTGTGATCGGACAAGGCGATGATGGTCTTCCGCTCATCTTGGGTGGAGACACCAAATAAATGAAGAAGTATTATGCGATTTATAAACCTTTCGGGATGCTTTCACAGTTTTCCCGAGAGGGTAATCGCCCCACCCTGGCAGACCTCGGAGAATTTGACAAAAACATTTATCCTGTTGGCAGATTGGATGCCGATAGCGAAGGCCTCCTAATTCTAACAAACGATCGATCACTTAACTCACAATTGCTGGATCCATCGCAAAAGCATGATAGAACATATTACGTCCAAATAGAGGGAGAAATTAATGAGGAGGCACTAATTGGGCTAAATCAAGGTCTAATACTTAACATCAAAGGGAAGATGTACCATACCAAACCCGCTAAGGCTTCAATGATAGAAACACCGGTTCTTCCCGAGCGCGATCCTCCCGTTCGATTTCGAAAGAATATCCCCACGACATGGATCAGCTTAAAGCTTCAAGAAGGAAAAAACAGGCAAGTTCGAAAAATGACTGCTGCTGTCGGATTCCCTACTCTTCGACTGGTGCGTTGGGCAATAGAAGATTTGACTGTAGCAAATTTTCAGTCAGGTGAGGTACGACAAATTACTGAAAGGGATATTTTTGAGCAGTTGAAAATTAATTAGCCCTTGGAGTCAATAGTTCGATTGATAAGGTCGATCATTATTTATTTAATAACCGCCCTTTCAGGGACACTGAGTGTTCTATTCGGCTGGTGGAAACCTGCCTATGCCCTAATAAGCAGATTTATTTGGTCTCCGGGTCTCTTGAAAACGGCTAATGTTAAATTGACAGTGGAGGGAACGGATAAGGTTAAAACACTCCCTCCGTGCATTTTCTACGCGAATCACAGGTCCTTTTATGACATACCGGTGATGATGAGAGGAATTCCTCGTCCACTCTACTTTCTGGCAAAAAAAGAATTGAAGAAAATTCCTTTTCTCGGGTGGGGAATGAGCGCCATCGGAATGATATTTATTGATCGAAGCAATCGTACTGCAGCAATTGAATCGATGAAAAAGGCGGGGAATCAGATCAAAAGAGGAAAGAGTATCGTCACATTTCCCGAAGGAACGCGAACCTCGTCGAAAGAAATGATAGCTTTCAAAAAAGGTGCTTTTCATTTGGCAAAATCCCAAGGAATTCCTCTAGTACCTGTGGCAATAATCGGCACGGAAAAAGTTTTACCAAAGCATGGTAAGTTGAGATCGGGAAAAGTCAAGATGGTTGTTGGGGATCCTATCAACACTGCCGAAATTGAAGAAATGAACCTGGAATCGCTGAGAGACTACTCTAAGTCGAAACTGACGGAATTACTGGAAAAGACTGAAAGCACTAAATTCGTCTAAAAATAAAATATGGGAAGAGCATTTGAATTCAGGAAGGAGCGCAAAATGAAGCGCTGGGCTAAGATGAGTAAGGCCTTTACGCGGTTAGGTAAGGAAATCGTAATCGCCGTAAAAGAAGGTGGCCCCGATCCTGAAACAAATTCAAAGCTCAGAGCGGTAATCCAAAACTGTAAGTCGGAAAATATGCCCAAAGACAATATTGAAAGGGCAATAAAAAGGGCTTCAAGCAAGGATCAAGAAGATTATAAAGAGGTTATTTTCGAAGGTTATGCTCCCCATGGAATAGCCATTTTGGTTGAGACGGCCACCGACAACAATACTCGGACCGTGGCGAATGTGAGAAGCTACTTCAACAAATGTAATGGAAGTCTGGGTGTTTCCGGATCTGTCGATTTTATGTTTGAGCACAAGTGTTTCTTCAAAGTCGCCAAAGGAGAAAATGACTTGGAAGAACTTGAATTAGAACTAATTGACCACGGTGCAGATGAGATTTTCGAAGAAGATGAATCTATTCTCATTTATGCAGCATTTACCGACTTCGGAGGATTACAGAAAGCCATTGAAGAGATGGGCTTAGAAGTTTTTGGATCTGGGTTTGAGCGTATTCCAATGGATACAAAGAAACTTTCATCCGAAGCAGAGGCAGAGGTGGATAAGCTATTAGAGAAATTAGAAGAAGACGATGACGTGCAACATGTTTTTCACAACATGGGGTAATTTCGATTTGAGCTAAAAATATTTGGTCGTCCTTAAGTAGGGATTAATCGAAGAATTTTGTATCTTAATCGTTGCTAACCAAAAGAATAAGCTTGATACGAGTCGTTAAAAATCATACCTTTAGGGTCTATTTGGGCTCGAATCGTAACGTTTTCGGTCGAGTTTAAGTATTTAATGCTATGAGAGTCAATTTGCACATTGTCGCAACCGCTATTGCTATATGGTTGCAATTAGGTGTATTGCATGCCCAAAAAGGACCTGGAGGGGTAAGCGTTGAGACGGGAACTCTTTCAGGTTGCGGAGGAGCAGCAGAAAGTACTTGCGGAGTATGGCTTGATGCCAGTTCCCTAACCACCTTAGCTAATGGAGACAACGTTTCTTCATGGCCTGATATCAGCCTTTCTGCTGATTGTGATAACGCAATCGTTCCGGGGAGTGCCCAACCTCCGATTTTCAGAAATGATCCGGCAGGAACAATCAACGGACTTCCCACCATAACCTTTGACGACAATAAGTATTTCGTTTTATCATCTTCTGATGATTTAAATACAACGAGGGTGACTTATGACAAACTCGTGTTTATGGCCTTTCGTACCTCAGAAGACGTAGCCTCCAAGCAAACCATCTATGAGGAAGGGGGAACGGTTAGAGGTTTTAACATAATGATCCATCAAAACGAATTGATCATTGGTGCCTACGACAAGCAAGGAAATGATAATGATGATGGTCTGAGCAACGCCGCTTCACCGAACCCAAATAATGGAAGAACCCCGGCCTGGGGATATACATACATATCCAGACCCATTCAGCCGAACACAACGTACATATTAGCTGCACAATTCAAAACGGGTTCGCCTGCTGCACCGAGCAGCGCCGGAACCATTGGTTATGGAGATAATGTGATTGGCGATAACGATTTTTTCCTCAAAGGTTGGCTGAATGGTGATGAGTTTGGCGGATTGACCATTCCGGATTTGTATGGAAATCCAAAAGCAGGAGGAAATTTTAACGGCTTCAATAATGTTGGAAATTTGGGAACGCTGTTCGATCACCCCAATCCTTGTGGTTTAGGAGCGGTAAATGACGATACTGTAGACAAAGATCAGGTTAAGAACAACGGTTCAGGTGATTGGCCATTCGCCGGGAAATTAGCTGAGCTATGCTATTACAAGGACGAGATTTCGGAAACTCAGCGAATCATCGTTCAGAACTACTTAGCTTCAAAATATATTGCCTCCCTCACTTCCGATGATTACTACGAGTATGAATTTGGATACGGCCAAGATTTGATTGGAATAGGTCGAGAAGTAAATCCTGAACAGCACAATCTCAGCCAAGGGAAGAATGCATTCAGGATCAGTGCGACATCGACATTTTCCAGTTCACCGATCCAGTATTTTCATACTGGTCACAATGGAGACAATTATGTCTGGACTCCTGACAATGTTCCGGGGCAATCTGAGAATATTGAAAGGCTCGAAAGAATTTGGAGGGTTGACAGAACGGCCAGTTTCAATTCTGCGATTGATATTGAAGTGGATGAAGACTTATTACCGCCTCCACCACCTGGTTATAATACGGCAAATGCCAAATTGGTACTCCTGGTAGATGACACGAGCCCAAACCTTCCTGACTTTGAGTCGGATGACGCAAAAGTTATTGAATTCGATACGGGAACAGGAGATTTTGAATACGAAACGTCATTTGATTTTGCCGATGGAAGCTTTTATACTTTTGCCTGGTTAAAACCAGAAGTAAACTTTGAGCTGGCCGAGGATTTTGCCATTGAAGCTGATCCCGCTCCAAGCTCTTTCCAAGTTGCACTTCAAGTTAATCTGAACTTTACTCCTTTTGGAAATGTCGGAGGAACGAATATCAATTATACGGTTGTGGCGGGAACTGCAACCAAAGGTGTGGACTACGATTTTGGAGATGGTATGCAGACTTCAGGAGTAATGAACATTCCTCAAAACTCTGATTTTGGATTCATTCCAATCTCTATTATCAACGACGTCCTACCAGAAGATCCGAGTACTGAAACATTCTCAGTAATTCTCACTTCAGCAGTTGACCCCACGGTATTAATCGGTCCTGCCGACACATTGGTCTTCACCATATACGATGATGACCCTCCACCAAAGTTTGAATTCCAAGTAGCCAGCAGCACGGTAAACGAGTCAGTAGGAACTCACCAGGTAACTATTCTTCGAACAGGGGATGCGACTGGAGTGGCAACGTGCAGAGCCAGATGGATCTCTGCCGGTACTACCGCCAGGTCTGTAGCTGTCGGAATGGATCCGGACGATTTTGATTTCAATCAATCTCAAACAGTGGTGTTTGCAGATGGACAAAGCTCAGCCACCATTGACGTGACCATACTTGACGACCCAATTGATGAAGAGGATAACGAAACCTGTTTATTCAGAATCGATCAATTTACTGGAGCTGTAGGAGCCGGAAACATATTGGAGCATACTGTGAATATTTCAGATAATGATGATCCGGTTGCCTTTTTTGCCTCTCCGACCCAAACAGGATTTGAAACCCAGTCGGCTCCTTCGCTAACAGTCAATTTGAGCCCTGTTTCGAGTAGACCGGTTGTGGTAGATTTCACCATGACGCCTGGAACGGCCTCATTCAACAGCCCACAGGATTATGGGGGATTTCCTTCAGGTAGTATTGTTTTCCCACCATTTAGTGAGGATGCTTTTATCGGGCCATTTTTTGTCTATACCGATGAGACCATTGAAGGTCCGGAGACAGTTATTTTCAAGTTAGTCGGAACAACCCCACAAGGAGGCGCTACTCAAGTTCCGACGGAGCCGGATAGTTTGATCTATACGATTTTGGACTATGCTGAATTTGAATGGCGCGGAGCTGCCGGTGTTGGTCAAACCACTGATAATATCATTTGGATTGATGCGACGCAAGAGCCTACCGGAAATAGAGGTAGTCTTGCTAACAGATCACCCTATTCAATTGCTATTAATGATTTGAACAATAATTCTGCAAATAACACTGCAGGGGCGATAAATGGACAAAACGCCTTGGATTTTAACGGAAGTAGTACTCCTGGGAATGCGGATGCATACGAAATACAGAACAATACCAAAATAAATACCGCGGGTACGGTCGATCGACTTTCGTATTTCTTTGTGTTCAGTCCGGACGTTGGTGGTGTTCCTAATGGCGGTGTGAATAACAATCCTACTACAGCACATGCACGACTTATATACGAGCAAGGAGGTGGAACAAGGGGAACATCAATTTATTTGCATCAGAACAGGCTGTTCTTTCATGCGTGGAACAACGCGAACGACGATGGTAACGATAATACTGCCACTACCGATACGATAGAAGGGAATCAAGCTCCTTGGGGCCATAATGGTCAAGGAAATTTTTCGACTAGAGACGTTTGGGCATATTCAAGACAAGTAATTAATGGCGGAGAAAATTATGTTGTATCCTGTCATTACAATAATTTTTCGAATGAACCTCTTACGATTTATGTAAATGGTGTTAAGGGTATTTATAGCGGATTTGACCCAGCTGTTAACCCTTTTGGGGTTGGTAGACTCTGGGGTCATGCAGGCCGCATTGGTTTAGGAGCCGTTATTAATGCTACGCGTTTTCACTTCGCCAGAAATTCTGTTTCCGATGGAAGTTGTGCCTTTGATGGGAAAATCTCAGAATTTATTTCCTTCCATGAACCGCAAATGAATGATGTTCGGCGAGTTATATTAGAGAACTACCTCTCAGCTAAATACGATATTGCTTTGGATCAATCGCAAGGTGTAAATAGTGTCACTCCCCAGTTGTGGGACCTCACAGACCCCGAACAGAATAATTTCTTTGAGGATTACGCCGGCATTGGATACAATAGTAACCTTGGACAAGGGCACACAAACTCTGCGGGACCAAATACCGTGCTTCAAGTCAGCACGGGTATCGATGAGTTTGAAGGAACCGAAGACTACCTGATGTGGGGACACAATGGGGTGGAGTTAACCAACACTTGGCCTACATCAGATCCATCCTTAAATGTTCTACCTCCTGGGATCAATGAAAGGTCTGGTCAAATATGGAAGTTCTACGAAACGGGTAGCGTTGACGAAATCGACAATGTTTACATTAATTTCAGCGCTTCCGATAATGCAGCTATCCTGAATGATGGATCTTCAATAAACCTTTTGAAACTATTGACCCATACCAACGCAGACCCGAACGACTTCAGTAACGCGACGGTATATGATTTGGCTGCTCTACCAGGTGGATTTTCTGCAGAGTTCAGAAGCATACCTGTGGTAGATGGAATGTATATGGCTCTCGGTAATACCAGTAATTACTTCAATACTCCTCTCCCGATAGAGCTCCTCAGTTTTAATGCTCAGCTAAAAGGCACTTACGTTGATATCAACTGGCAAACAGCAACGGAAATTAACAACGACTATTTTGTTGTAGAACGCGCAGGTGAAGACTTAGTGTGGGAACCAATTATCACCACCCCAGGAGCGGGTAATTCAAACTCATTATTGGAATACAAAGAGAAAGATCGTGAGCCGCTCCAGGGTGTGTCATACTATAGGTTAAAGCAAGTCGATTTTGATGGTGCATTTACCTACAGTGATCCTGTTTCCATATTCAATGCTCAAGTGGAGGATAATGAGGATGTATTCATGTACCCCAATCCTTCTTCCATGGGAAGTGTCTTTATTAGAGTTCCATATGCAACGAAAGATTTTGAAACGATCATTAGTCTAATCGATCTTTCGGGCAAGGTTCTAATTCAAGACCGATATGATTCTGATGCAACAGTGCATGAGCTTAACTACTCGAACCTTCCTGCCGGGATATATCTGGTCAATGTGCGATCTGAAGCGCTAAACCAGACGAAGAAATTGGTTATCGAATAAGACCCTTCTAGTCCCGAACTTTGGCGCCTTTGAGGACGTAAATCAATTCGTCAATATCGGTATCATTTAGCTCTAGCCGCCCAACAAGCGTTAAGCGCTCGTCTGTTTTAAATGTTCGATCATCAGAAGCGAAATAAACAGCCATTACCGACTCAGGGCCCGCGTTTCCACAGAAGAAACATGAGCTAAAAGGAAATGCCGAAAGCACGTAAATATTAGTTTCAACATCAACGGGTATAATATAGCCCGTGATAGCCACTTTCTTTCCATCCAGCTCCTTTTGCTTGTCTTTGAATAGCGGAAAGTATACGTAGATATCATCCGCTTCGATGTACACATCCTTGAAGGTAATATCCATTAAATCAGTCCATGAAATATCTTTTTGGGCTTGAATTGACAAAGCCAAAAAAACTGCTGCTCCGGTAATCAATATTCTATTTAACATGAGATGATAATACTTTAGATACATCCAGTCGAAGTGTTTTGAAGGCGGGAATCATTGCTGCAAAAAAGCAAAGCAATAAGGTCAAGCCCGCAATCAATAGTTCACCGGAAGAGATTGAAAAGAAATCAATTGTTATACCAAACTCCCTTCCTGCATACTTGCTCAAAGCTAAAATTCCCAAATGAGAGACAACCCATCCCGAAACCACTCCGAGCATACCCAGGAAAAGAGATTCAAGAACAATCATAGAAAACACTTGAGCTCTGGTAGCTCCCATACTTCTAATTAATGCCAACTCGAACGTTCGCTCTTTGAGGGAATTTATCATTGAGACAAAAATGCTGACGGCACCCAAAATCAGGACCGATAGAGCCACAATTCGAAGAGTAGAAATCCCGATTTCAAATAAGCCAAACAGCCGATTAACCTCGATAGAGGGTAGTGCAGCCTGCATGGATGTATTTTGATTTACGGTTCGAGGCAGGGAAATCATACCCATTTTATTCTTGAATTTCACCAACATTGCCGTGATGTCCTTCTCGGCTGTGTCAGATTCATCATAACTGTGTACCTTCCAAATACTCTCCGGAGGGGTTAGGATAAGCTTGTCAATTACAGAACCTGATTTCTCAATAATTCCCGATACTACAAATGGATGGTCTCCATGCGCTTCACCACCTTCATCCATGCCATGTGAACTATAGAACTGATCATTCAGTTTTAACCCGAATTCCTGAGCCACGTCCCAACCTACAGCTGCATCAAAGACTTCCAAAGGAAACTCTCCTTCAGCCATGTCCGCGTCGTATAAATCCGGATATTTCTTTGAAGTTCCAATGATCCTCCTTCCCTTGTAGCTATCCCCATATGACAGCTCAATTGTAGATTCAACCAATGGATGAAGAGCTAGCTTTCGCGCTTCTTTTAATGGAATATTTCCCGTTGGATTATCAATTTGATAAACGGCAGAAAGAATGAGTTGTAAAGGGCTCCCTTTCGCTCCAACGACCATATCGATGCCCCTCAGGTTCTTTTTGAAAGCCTCATCCAAGGCACCACCTGTCAACACAAGCAAAGCGGCTAAAGAAACACCCATTGTTAACATCAGCCATGTCAAAAATGCCTGGTAAGGTTTGGCTGTAATATTTTTTACACTGAGCTTGAATAAATTCATAGTGCAACAGCGTTTTTAAAATGAGACTTTAACCTGCCGTCATGAGTCACAACCACCATGGTCGCCCCGTTATTCTCGGCTTCTTCCAGCAGAAGATTCAATACGCCAATGGCATTTTCGTCATCCAAACTGGAAGTAGGTTCATCAGCCAGGACCAATTCAGGCTGAGTTGACAACGCTCTCGCTATTGCTAATCGTTGGCGCTCACCCCCACTTAACTCATTGGTGCTCTTTGATCTGTACTCTAACAATCCCAATTCGCCCAGAAGACGCTCAGCTAAAGCCTTATCCAATTTTCCTTTACCGAAATATTGATTAGCCAATACATTTTCGAAAACATTCAGCGACTGGATAAACGAGGGTTGCTGAAATACAAACCCAATATGCTCACCTCTAAAAGAATCCCTCTTTTTCGAATCCATATCGGAAATATCCTGCCCATTGATCCACACTTTTCCATTCACAATAGATCTAAGCCCTCCGAGAAGATGAAGCAATGTGGTCTTTCCAACGCCGGATTTTCCGGTGATCAGCAAGTGATCACCCGTATCGCATTGGAGATCAGGAAAAGTCAAAGACCTCTCATTGTCGTAGGAATGACTGAGATCAATCGTTTTTAAAACATGACGAACCTTACTCATAGCGCTAATTAGGTGCAAATTTAACGATAAGAAACCCAGGATTACATAAATGATTTTCGCCTCAGTCTTTTGAAGATAATTGCCCTCCTTGAATTGGAATACCTGATATTCATTCGCTGGTCTAGCGAAAATGGCTGTTCCAGGGCCACATGAATGGCTCCTTTTGTTTTTCTTAGAGACATGAAACTATTTACTGAAGTTGAGTTTCCCGGCTATCCTGCAAAGGTCAACTACGATTCAAGAGTACTGTTCTTGGGAAGTTGTTTCGCCGAAAACATTGGTAACTGGGTGTCCGGACTAAAATTTCATACGACAATTAATCCTCTGGGAATTACCTATAATCCTCTGAGCATAAATTGGCAGTTGAAATCGGCTTTAGACCAAATAAAAACTAACCATTCAGACATTACGGCAATCAACGATTCATTTATACATTTCCAAACTCATGGTTCTCTGAGGCGTGGTAACATCGAGGAATTAGTTGAACTGATTAATTCCCAATTGAAGATCCTGAATGAAGAGATCAGTAGCGCCGACTTTCTTTTTCTCACTTTTGGAAGCGCTATCGTTTACAGATTGAGAGAGACAGGAGAAGTAGTGAATAATTGCCATCGTTTCCCCAATCAACTTTTTGGGAAAGAACTTCTCAATACAGAAGAGATGTTTAGTTCCCTCATGTCGACCTCGAATGGACTATTGGACCTTAACCCAAATCTGAATATCCTTTTAACCGTATCTCCTATTCGTCATTTAAGGCACGGAGCCATTCAAAATCAACGATCTAAAGCTCGACTAATTGACTTATGTGGGATGTTGGAAAAAGAACTGGAACAAGTGTCTTATATACCGATATATGAGCTGGTGATGGATGAATTAAGAGATTATCGTTTTTACCGACAAGACGATCTCATTCATCTGAATGAGGCCGGATTAAGGATAATTGAAAGTCGCTTTAAAAATGAACTAATTCATTATTCAGCTCATCCACTAATGGATAGAATAGAGCGGTGGCAGAGATCAATGAATCACACCATTCGGGATAAGGACAGTTCTCAATCTCAAAAATTCGCCAAGAATCTTCAAAAAGAAACGAAGGAGCTCAATAACCTTCTAGAAGGAAGGTTTGAAGAGGAGCTTCGTTCCCTTAAATCATGAGATAGGGATCGTCGTATTGAAACCGAACTCCGAGTTTGGTTTTTGAATTTTCGCCCAATACCTTCTTGCCTGTGCTAGAATCATCAGAGTTAAATTCCGGACGAGTTAATCCAAACAGATCAGCCATTTTGGTGTAATAAGAAGCTTTATCGGGATGACTCGCGGCAACAGCATGAAAAACATTTGAATCAAGTTTTGACGCCTTGAGCAAAGCTAAAGTCATTAGAATTAAGTCTGTGCGATGAACGAGATTAACCGGATGGCTTTGTCCCTTAATTCCTG
>CAZWQX010000047.1:0-24298 GCA_964635965.1 uncultured Cryomorphaceae bacterium | reverse complement strand
GCGTTGATTTTTCGGATCCCATTGTCCGAATTCATCTCTGTGGCTGAAGAATCGCTCTTTGGCACGTGCTTTTTCTTCATCTCTACGACCACCACCCATTGCTGCATCGAACTTTCCTTTTTCCAAGGATTCGAGCAGGGTTACGGTTTGCAGAGCGTTTCGACTCGCGTTATAACCTTTTTCTTCAACCACCTTCCCTTCGTCAATGGACTGCTGAACGGAGCCAACTAAGAGTTCGGCCCCCGTTTTACGCATCAACTCATCTCGAAACTCAATGGTTTCAGGGAAGTTGTGTCCAGTGTCTACATGTAACAAAGGAAAAGGAACCTTTGCAGGGTAGAAGGCCTTTCTGGCCAAGTGGAACATTACGATTGAATCTTTTCCTCCCGAGAACAACATCACGGGGTTTTCGAACTGCGCAGCTACTTCACGTAAAACGTAAATTGACTCCGACTCTAGTTCTTTCAAATGGGTGAGACTGTAAGATTGCATTTAGGCAAGCTTTAGTTTTGGAGTAATGAAATTTAAAAGATCTTCTGCCGACTCTTCGGCAGTTTTATTTTCCGTCAACAGACGCAGGTCGGGATTCTCAGATGCTTCAAACGGGGAATCAATTCCCGTGAAGTTCTTGATTTCTCCTTTCCTTGCCTTTTTGTATAGGCCTTTCACATCGCGAGACTCACAAATATGTAATGGAGTATCCACGAATACTTCTATAAAATGTTCAGGTCCAACGATTTCTCTTGCCATGTTTCGAATGGCAATAGTAGGGCTTACAAAACTATTAATGGTAATTATACCACAATCGTTGAAGAGTTTATTTACTTCAGCTATTCGACGTATGTTTTCAGTCCGGTCTTCTTCAGTGAAGCTCAAATTATTGTTGAGCCCGTGACGAACATTATCACCGTCCAACAGCTGGTTCAGAAAACCATCGCTGTGAAGCTTCTTCTCAACAATTTTGGCGATTGTAGTCTTACCCGAACCGGAGAGACCCGTCATCCAAATAGTCAATGCTTTCTGCTTAAGAAGGTTTTCTTTATCAGAACGCTGAAGAACTTCATCGTAAATGGTGAAGATATTATTGTCTTGTTCCTTCATAGTTTACGGAGAGCAAAAGTAAAAATAGTTACTAGCAAATAAAGCGCTTAAAGCCTAGTACTGAAATTCTTCAAGAAAGTTTCACATAATCTTGATCAAATTATCACTTTAGACGCTTTATTATCTATCAACTTTACAGATTATTTAGGAGTTAGGTAACTTTGTATTTGATGAAATCGTAAGGCATTACATTCACCCTTACAACTATTAAGATGAAGGTCAAATTTTCCGATCACGAAAAACTGCTGTACCTGTTTCTGGACATCCTGATGTTGAACCTAGCGTTCCTCATTTCTTTTTTGGCGAAGTTCAGTGACTTGAATAAATTGATGAAGTCAGGGTATCTTATTCTGTTTGTCTTCATCAATTTCACGTGGCTTTTGGTTGCCAAATTCAGAGACTCCAATCTGGATAACAGAAGAAAAAAGACCATTCAAGTTTATTTTGATTTCATTAAAAGCCTCTTTTTCAACCTTGTACTCTCACTTGCATTCATAGCTTTAATTGAAGTAGAGTACAGTCAAAGGTTCGTTTTAAAATATTATGCCACGTTTTTTCTGCTGGGTGGCGTTTCGAGGATTTTATTCAACTGGTACCTAAAAGTATACCGATCTAAAGGGTATAACTTTAGAAGAATGGTAGTTGTAGGGGTAAATCCATTTTCGATCGACTTTGTAAATGAAGTTATCCAACACCCTGAATATGGCTTCAAGTTTCTTGGCTTTTTCGGATACAACGAAAACGATGAAGACGACATGAGGGTTCAGAAGTTTGACAAGATTCACAACTTTCTTCTGGAATACGATATTGATGATGTTTACATTTCGTTGCCCTCGGATCCTGATTATCGCATCAAGGAGTTGATAAAATTTTGTCACCTTAATTACATTAATATCAATTTCTTGAATGAGTTCATACATCTCTTGAATAAGAAAACCATTCAAGTGGATCTGGATTACAATGGTCCTACCCCGATCGTTGCGGTTGCAAAAGAACCGTTGGAGATCACGGCGAATAAATTCTTGAAAAGAAGTTTTGATTTACTTTTTGCTACCGGGGTCATGATTTTCATTTTCTCTTGGCTATTCCCAATTGTCGCTATTTTGATCAAATTGAGTTCTAAAGGACCCATTTTCTTCAAACAGAAAAGGACGGGTATTGACAATGAAGCGTTTTATTGCTACAAGTTCAGAACCATGAAAGTCAATACCGAGTCTGATACAAAACAAGCGACTAAGGATGATGATAGAATCACCGCGATTGGAGCTTTTTTGAGAAAGACCAGTCTTGATGAGTTCCCGCAATTTATAAATGTCCTTAAAGGTGAAATGTCTGTGGTTGGACCAAGGCCGCACATGCTTTCACACACGAAGATGTATGCCAAGCTGATTGCACCTTTCATGGTTAGGCATTGGGTGAAGCCGGGAATAACGGGTTTGGCTCAAGCAAAAGGATTTCGCGGAGAAACGAAGGAAGTCAAGCAGATGTATCAAAGAGTACGAATGGACGTTTTCTATATCCAGAATTGGTCGTTTGTATTTGACGTGAAAATCGTTTTTATGACCGTTTGGAATATGGTCACCAATAAGAATACAGGGGCCTAACGAACCGTATTTACCTCAAATAGCTCCAGTAGAGTTTTCTGAAAAGGTTAATCGTGTCGTAACTCATTTTACTCGGTCGGACTTTTTTCACTTGATCACTCCACTCTTCGGGAAAGGAATATCCCCAAGCTTCCATGTAAGGAGCGAAAACTTTGATTGCGCGCTCCCTGACTTCAGGACTTTGGTAATACTCTGAAAAATGCTTTTTCTTATCCCCTGTTTTATTGAATACGGGTAGTTCTCTTACTGATTCCACACCTATTAACCCAAGCACTGTCTGGAAATCATTCGATAAATTTTCAAACCTCATCACGTAGTCGAGCTTAGGATGATTGGTTATGCTCCAGCTGCTGTAAGGCAATTTGAAAAAATGCATGAAGAATGTCTCAAAATCTGCATCATTCTCAACTACAAAATCTCGTCGTGTCTTTTCAATGGATGGGCTGATTATCTTTCTCAGCTTGCCATACTTCACTTTTTTGTCGACGTAATTCTTATGATTCGTTTTGTATTTGAAATATTTACTAACCACAATATCCATTGGATGGCGTATTGTAGAGAAAGAAAAATATTTAAGTTGCTCAGGAGTTGCTTTGGATTGAAAGTCTCTAAGCTGGGCATGTTTAAAGAGTATTCTCTCGCCTGAGTAGTTAGCAATCAGCTCGGTTGCAACTGCCGAACAGCCGGTTTGAGGAAACTCAACGAAAATATATTTATGCTCATCACTTATAATCATAGCGATCTGCCTTTTGCTCTCCGAGAAGGTATTAACATTGCACCGAAATTAATCTTTTTTAAAAAAGGATTCCAAGTATAATATTTGTCCATCTTCGACAAAGCAAAATAGGTTACTAAAGTCCATGTTAAACAAAGTCATTTCCAAAATTTCGAAAATCAGGAGTGAAAAAGATCTTGGAGAAATCCTGACAGGAGGTGCAGTAGCTTTTCTTTACAGGCTAGCCACAATGGCCACGACCTATTTCTTGCTCATTTTCATCTCCAGAAAACTCGGCAAAGAAGGGGTCGGAATATATAATTTATGTCTTGCCACATCGGGTATACTGGTGATGGTCGGATGCCTTGGTTTCAACACGGCTATTGTACGATTTGTATCGGAGTATCGCTCTAAGAAATTCCTTCATACTATTCGGTCGCTCTACGGGAAGATCATTCGATTGTCAATTCTGATTTCCGGATTGATCACAATAGTTCTATTTTTTGGTTCAGAGTTTATTGCTACAAGACTATTCGACGATGTGAATTTGATTCAACCTCTTCGAATTACCGCATTTATAGTTCCGTTGATGGTGCTTGCCACTTTGAATGTTGAGTTTATTCGAGGCCTCAAGCAGGTCCATGTGAGTGAATACCTGCGCAATCTGAACATCCTGTTAATCACCTTGGCAGGGACTTACGCCATGACATTCTTCGTTTTAACTCCCGAAGATCCACTGAGGTTTTATGCTGTGGGTGCTGGAATATCCGCTCTGGTGGGGTTTATTTATGTCAACAGGTTCTTCAGACGTGAGGCTAGTGATGTAGCGAATCCAGAAGAAGCAGAATTCGAGTTCAAGCCTCACCTTTTGATCGCACTACCGATGATCATTACTGCGTTTATCCAATTGATAAACGGAAAGGTCGATACGTTGATGTTGGCCTATTTTGAGACAACTGCTCTGGTTGGGGTTTTCAGCATGGCATTCAAACTTTCGGTGATTACCAATTTTGTTATTGGAGCTCTCAAAACAATTGCAATGCCAAAAATTTCCGAATTGTTCTGGGGTGGAGAAACGGAAAAACTAAATAGAGTGATCAGTTTTTCTACACTTATCATTTTTCTATTTGCTTTCCCCATTTCACTTTTGCTCTTCTTGTTTCCCGAATTCGTGTTGAATTTTGTCAGTGAGGAATTCGTGGAAGGAGCTACAACCCTTCGGATATTTGCTGTTTCACAACTTATCAATGCTGCTTCGGGAATGGTAGCTGTATTTTTGAATATGTCGGGAAATCAAGCAGTTTTCACAAGAATTGCCCTCACAACTACTTGTTTGAACATCATATTGAACCTTATTCTGATACCGAGGTATGGAATAGAAGGTGCTGCCATTGCTACCCTAATTGCGAATGCGTCCTGGAACATTGCAGGAGCAGTGTTTATCTATAGAAAGCATGGAATATCAACCTTTTTTAATCCTTTATTGCTTCTTCGCAGAAAAGGCTGATTATCTCCATGGCTCAATGGAATGACCAAGTATAGATTCCAAGCGTTCAATGTCTTCTCTGTATTGATTCGACAGAAAAGACTTCATTTCAGTACTTATCGGTTTAGGTTTATCTAAATTCCTATTCTTTACGCCTTTTCTGATTTTCTCTCGTTTTTCTTTATTGAACACCAATCTGAAGAGAGGTCGTAGTGCTTTCTTAACAGGGTTTTCATGAGTGATCAGCTTTTGGAGTGCGGGATTTTTGGGTTTTCCTGAAGGATTGTGACTTTTTGCCAATTCCCACGAATCCCGGGGTGAGACTCCTATGAATTCTACCAACTCATTCATGAATGTGGTCGGATCCTTAATTAGGTCCTCAAAGAACATTACCTTGACTTTCTTGAAATGATTGAGGTAGGCTTCCACCTGAGATGCATAAAGACCCATTTTGTAGTGGTGCCACATGAAATCGTACCCTTTTTCAATGCGTCCCTGTTCTTCCGAAAGCGATTCTTCGAAAGATAAAGTTTCATGTAAGTCCTTGGTAAAATGCAAATAGGAAGAGTAACAACGGCTAACAGGATTTCTCAGCACGATGCATATTGAAACATCGTCACCCAAAGTCTTTTTTATTTCAGGGATACTCTCGCGGTGATGATAGAGGTATCCCGTTCCAATTTCTCCAACGTGTTTTTCGTTTGAAATATCGGAGTAGATATTCTTGTAATCTGCCGTCTCCAGAAAAAGATCTTCTAATGGGCGTTGAAGCGGGTAAGGAAGTTGGTTACCCTTCATTATCTCACGTGTGAAATAGAAAGTCTCCTTTACGGGAATTTCGATATCAGCATGTTGTTTGAGATATTGATAGATCGAAGTAGTTCCCGCTTTGGCAGTGCCTACGAAAAGAAATTTGGGCAAATTCATCGCACTTCTAATTGAGCCATCCGGTTAGATCACGATCAATAAGTCCTGATAACTTATTGATGTCATCGGTAAAGTATTCAGATAATTCCTTCCTTGTTGCAGCATTGAGTTCAGGTTTCTCCATAAATTTTTCCATGGTTTTATCTCGCATCGACAATGCTTTCCGTTTCGCACCGCTCGGAAGGAGATTAACAGCTTTCTTGAGTACTTTATTTTTTCTCAAAAGGTCGACCATTTTCCTGTTCTTAGGAATTCCACTGGGATTTGCTTTGACGTCAGATGATACGGAAACAGGATCGACCTCCAAGAATTCAAATACGCCGTTAATGCACTCTTGAGTTTCCCGGAGATCTTCCATCAACAATACTTTGCATTGCGGGAATTGATTGAAATAGGCTTGAACTTGATTCGAGTAGTTACCATACTCCAAATAGTCAAAACCCCATCTTTTTCTTTTCCAATTGGCAATCTGTGCGGGTTGAATCGCTTCCTCGAAAGCCCTCGTTTCAAATCCGTTCCTCACCAAGTAGGTGTAATGAGAATATGCTCGGTCTACGGGGTTTCTAAGAATGATGACAATTTTTACTTCATTCAGCTTATCCCCGTAAAGTTTTTTCATATGGCGAATACTTGGCTGGTGCAAGTATAAATATGAAGTAGATGCATCACCACATATCTGCGTGGACTTGGCTTCCTTATATAGGTTGAGGTAACTTTCTTGTTCCCAAACCATTAATTCATTGAACTGCCTATCCTCGTATGTGGGAGGTTTATCTTCGAAACAAAAATAAAATGGCTCTTTTCGGTCTTTTGGAAAGTAGATGTCAGGATGCTGACTTAGAAGCCGATAGAGACTTGTGGTGCCGCTTTTAGCCGCTCCGGGAATGATGAAGTCGGGTAGTCGGAAACCTTTGTATTCAATGGCCGTATTCATTTTCAACGGGTGAAAATCTGTTTTTTTAATGAAATAGCTCAATGGAATGGTTGAAAATTTCAACATTTGTTCATTCTCTCACCCGAAAACTTCCATTTGAAGTTGAGCTAAGGACAAGAAATGAAGGTTAGTTTCGAAAATACCACGATCAACCTGCCCGATATATTGATACTTGGAGCGGCTAAAAGCGGCACCACGAGCTTGGCATTTTTTCTGAAGCAGCACCCCGATGTATTTATGCCCAGAAAAGAACCGGGATTTTTTGCCTATCACGATAGACCGGCAGAAGAAATACCATCAGGTATCAGAGATCGACAGATCACCGATTTAGGGACCTATACCGAAATGTATAAACCCGTAGGTGAGAACCAGCTGATTTGTGATGCATCTGTAGCGCAATTCACAAATGCTCCTCATACAATCAGAAATTTGAAGCATCTCTATGGTGATAAACTTTCTGATGTCAAGGCATTTATTATTCTTCGTAACCCTGCAGATAGAGCTTTTAGCCATTACTTGATGTTTGTGAAGAATGGGCTTGAGACTTTGTCTTTTGAGGATGCCATAAAAACTGAAAATGTAGAATCTCGTGTAGATCAGCAGTTGGGATTTGACTATTTAGGAGGAAGCATGTATGCCGAAAGAATCAAGGCTTTTCAAGAAGTTCTCCCACAGCTCAAGGTTTACTTAATGGATGACCTAAAAGACAGAGATCGGCTGTTGGCAGACTTTTTGAAGAATTGTGGTTTGCGACAAGATGTGGATATTAATACTTCTATAAGGCTGAATCCTAGTGGCTTACCTAAGAATAAAACGATGATTCGTGCACTTCATGGCCGAACGGGGTTAAAAAAGATTATGAAGCGGTATTTGCCGGATAAAATGCAATTTAAGCTTACGGCAATGAAATCTAACCTCATGGAAAAGAGTGTAGAACGTATTCATATGGATAAGGACCTGTGGGAAAGTTTAATACATGACAGGTTTGCGTCTGATATTAATGAACTTTCTTTACTTCTAAATCGAGATTTATCTCATTGGACCAAGAAAAAGCAGTAGTGAAATGAATGTGCCCATTCAGGCCATGCGGTCTTCCAATATCGATGTGCTCCTAAACAAAACGTTGCTTTATTCGGTATTCCTGTTCTTCAACTTTATGGTCACCTATCGAGTCTTGCTCATTAGTGTGATCCCCGCAGCAGAATTGATCTCTGAAGCTGTTTACATTCTCGTTATTGGAGTATATCTCGTGTACAGAATTATCATGAGGGTATTGGCAGGAAACCTCTCCTTTAATTCTCTTGAGATTTACCTGATTGTTTTGTTCTTCCTCCCGCTGTGGGCAGCTAATGGAGCGCGAATGGAGTTTGGCCAACCGATATTCTACGGACTGGCAACCTTTAGGGATTTTTATCTCATCTACGGCGGACTGATTGTTTACAACATGTTGAGGAGCAACCAGATCGACATACATCTCGTGGAACGAATGTTTGTCTTGACCGCTTGGTTTTGTATCCTGATGTTTTATTTCATGACCCTTTTCACAGACCCCAAACAGTACTTGGAGTATGGATTGGCAGGATCGAATAGTGCAAAAGGTGGCGATGTATATTACCGATTTAATATGGCCTTCGTCTTCTTCGGGTCTATTTATTATTTCGCCAAGGCTTTCTTTGAGAAGAAGTTTCACTACGTTATTTATGCCCTGATTTTCCTTTGTTATGTTGTTTTCTTGCGGTTCGACCGTACTTCCATCGCCGTTCTTGTGGCAGGTATTGGATTGTTTTATGTAACGGCCCTCACCCCACGAAGACAGCTTTTTTGGATTCTTGGCCTTATTCCCGTGGTCTTCTTGGGCCTGATAACATTAACTATCTTCATTCCGGAGCTCATTGACCAGTACTACCTCATGTTCGCGGATGCTTTCGCAACGGTTGGAGGATCCTTCAATGCTGAAGGGGAAGAGTCTGTGAGGCTTCTCGAATTAGAGAAAGCACTGAAGTATATTGATAAAAACCCTTTTGTTGGAAACGGAAAGGTTAGCCAGCAATGGGTTGAAGGAGGTTATAACCACTTTATGGGATTCTTTTATGCCTCTGATGTTGGAATATTCGGACAAATATTCATGTATGGTTTCATTGGTGCTTTTGTGCTTTATTTCCAGTTTTTCTTAGCCTTGAATTATGCTTTGAAGATCAAGCATATCAAGAGAAACTCTTTCTTGGTTACATTGAAATTTTTCTTGTTGGCTCTTGGATTGGACACCATTTCGAACGGATTTCTTACCATTTATGCGGCGCAATCAGTTACAGCGCTTATTCTCATTTATCATTTCTACGAGAGAGATAAATTGATCGATTATAAGTTGAGAATCGATAAAATGAAATCGGTTTTTGCAAACAAACCTCAAATTGACCACGGGACAAGAGGAAGCTGAAATGACCCAAAATACTTTGATTGATTTTGCAGTTGTTGGAGTGGTTAAGGGAGGGACAACCTCTTTGTACCACTATTTGAATCAACACCCTGAAGTTTTTCTTCCACCCATCAAGGAAACAAATCATTTTGCGGCCGCTGATATCAAAAAGGAAGACTTCTTACCAACTTATGCCCAAGATGTAGCTATTGACTTGGATGCCTATGTGAAGGGAAGTATGAACAAGCAAGTTCATATAGCACACGTTGACGATCCCGCTCATTATAACGCTCTTTTTAGAGATGTGAAGAATGAGAGAGCGGTAGGAGAGATTAGTAATTCGTACATGATTTGCCCTTCTTCTGCGAGAGCGATTCATCAGCACAATCCGAGAACTAAAATCATCGTGATTTTGCGCAATCCTATCAGGAGGGCCTGGTCGCAATATTTAATGAATTTGCGAGAAGCGAAAACCACCCGAGCGGATTTTATAGAGGAGTTGAAGTCGGATAGTGAAGCGGACAAGCAAGGCTGGGGAGTTAGTCATCAGTATCTGAACCTTGGAATGTATTATGAACAATGGAAACGTTATGTGGTGCTTTTCGGGAGTGACCGGGTTTTGCCGGTTTTTTATGAAGAGTACAGGGATAATCCTCAAAAGACACTCTCTCAAATTGCGAAGTTTTTAGGCGTAGATGAGACTTATCAATTCAATTTTGACGTAAAGAGCAATGCCGCGAGCATGCCCCGTAATGCAGCTTTAAACAAGGCACTGGTAAGCTCGGGGTTGGTTAAACGAATTAAAGATGCAACGCCGAAAAACTTGAGGAAATACTTTGCTAAGGCGCTGTATTCGGATAAGAATGTCCCTAAACTAAGTAGTGAACACTCAGAGTGGCTCCGCCGGTATTACGCAGAAGATGTAAATCGAATGAGGGAGTTTTTAGGAGATAGGATTGATACATTTTGGCCTGAATTCAAAGATGCCTGAAACTAGCAGTACATATCTAGATAAACCGATCGTGTTTATCACAGGAAATTCAAGGAGTGGTACGACTATGATGATGAGAATCATGAACAACCACTCTGAAGCTCATTCTATTAATGAGCCCCATTTTTTTGAAAAGCTTTGGTCACCTCAGGACGAGAACAAAGAATTGATTTATAAAGATGCGTTTGATCTTTACGCCAAGCTTTTTACGGGGCAAAGGGCGGGATTCTTTGAGAAACCTGAGCACCACGTTGAAAAATATAGAAAAGAGATAGATTCGATTATTTCCTCTTTTCAATCACCACCTACGCGCATGGAGGCCTATGCTCAATTTATGCATTACGAGGCGGGTATTAATGGTAAACAGGTGCCCTGTGAGAAAACACCACAGAATGTCTTTTACCTCAAAGAGATTTTAGACCACTTTCCGAATGCTAGGGTTATCAATATGATACGAGATCCCAGAGGAGTAATGCTATCGCAGAAAAGAAAGTGGAAAAGAAGGAAACTCGGAGCAGATTTCATTACCAAAAAGGAGGTTTTGAGACTTCGAATTAATTATCATCCTATCACAATCGCCAAATTGTGGAATTCAGCTGTAGGAGCCATAAAACCCTTTGAGGACCACAAAGGATTCATCAATGTGAGATTTGAAGACTTGCTTGATAAACCGGAGGAGACCGTACAACGAATTTGTGAGTTCACGAATTTGACGTATGAGCCTTCAATGCTTGATGTTCCCCACGCGGGATCATCATCAGAAGCTGATAAAAAGGATGTGAAGGGGATAAAAAAGGGTAGAGCTAAAGGCTGGGAAGAGAAGGGATTAACGGCTGCAGAGATCCGAATATGTCAGGACACTTGTAAAGAATTAATGGATAAGTATTCGTACGCACCAATACAGGTGAAGCCATCTTTTGGTACAATTACCTTACAATACATATCCTTTCCATTCAAGCTCGTTCTCGCTTTATTCTGGAATTTAAATAGGATGAGAAGCATCGGTGATGCACTTAAACGAAGGTTAGCAAAGAATTGATGAATAAAAGGGTCAGATTATTCGGTCTTGAATTTCAACCATTTGCCTCGACATCCGAAGTTGCTCAGGATGTAATCAATCTGAAAGAGACGGATAGAGGTCGTTTACCTCTAATGATTACACCGAATGTGGATCAAATAGTAAAACTTGAACGACCCGAAAACGAATTCCTCAAACAAGCCATTTCTAAGGCCCAATGGATCCTGGCTGATGGTCAACCCATTGTTTCTTTGAGCAAATTGAAATACAAAGATTCAGGGCTTCCTGCTCGAATTACAGGCAGTGATTTCTTTCCTGAGATCTGGAAAGAACTTAGAAAACGAAATTCTGAGGGGGCCTATTTTGTTTTGCCAAAAGCTGAAATGGGAGAGGCACTAAAGGCCGAAAAGGAAAAAACACACTTTTACGCACCACCATTTTTTGATCTTTCAGTCCAAGAAGAGTTTAACTCAGTAATGGATACGATTTTTAGAGATATTGAAGAGCACAGACCCGAATACATATTCCTGGGACTTGGTTTTCCCAAGCAAGAGAATATTGCTCTCCGAATTTTTGATCACTTAGGTGGCATGGGCAAACCACTACCTAAAGTTTTCCTACTTGGCGCCTCATTCGAATTTTACCTGGGCGTGAAAAAAAGGGCGCCCAAAATCTGGCAAAAACTTGGTTTGGAGTTTTTACATCGACTCCTTTCTGAACCCAAGCGAATGTTCAAACGCTATTTAGTAGATGACCTGGCTTTTCTTGGAATAGGCATTCGCGAACTCAGGTCGAAAGAATCTTGATTTAAGCTTCCTTTAACGAAAGAGAATAAAATTTTTCGTTCTCGGACTTATTGGGGAATAATATCCTTTACATCCTCAATTAGCGCCGTGCAAAACTTCCTTGCGCCGTGGATATTTACGTGACTACTATTTTTGTAGTGGTCATTAGGCATTGGAAAGTCACTGTAATTGAGGGCCGTAATATTGTCAAAGTCCTCATTCCAAGTTTTGAATAAGTCCTCGATTTCGTCGTAATTACGAATTCCCTTCAATTCACTCCAATGATGAGGTGTAAACACTATTATAAACTCTCTATTCGGATTTGCACGAACGAGTTTGTTGAACTTCTCAATTCGATCTGTTTCATTGGCGAAATCCAAGAAATACGAGAGATACTCTAGCTCTCTTTTTTCTTTATGTGTTAAGATCTCACCATCCGCCATCATTTTTTCCAATTGTTCTCTTCTGCTCATTTTGTTGAGCCGCAGACCAATTAGAGTCTGGAAAACTTCCTCACCGGGAAATTTGTCCATAAATATTCCACCTCGGTTTATGAGCTTATCCGTGTTTTTCTTTCTGAGAAAATTCCGCAAATTGTCGATATAACTTCCGTAATACCTCACACCGGGCCAAGTTTGGTACTTGTCTAAGCGTTCATTTTCTTCGAGAAAGGCGATTACCCTTTCATCTTGTATTACAGGAGTGAACGTCGAAATATCAATAGTATGTTCGGGTATATGCAAGAATGATCTTGGGTTGAATTCAATTATAATGGGTACATCCTTGTCTTTTGCAAGTTCTACTTCTAACAAGAAGAAGATGACATCCATATTGCAACTTTCCATCCCATAGTTGAAGACATCAGCACCCAATGAATCGGGAATCAAAGATGAACGAGCCTTTGAGCTACCAAAAACGGGAGTCTCTTGAGGATGCGTTTCATACATCAACCTCTTCATTTTGATTGAATTCGACAGTTTATTCTGTCTTGGCAAAATGTATTTGTCAAAAATTTGATCAACCGTTAAAGCAACAATGATTGCCACAACGAAAGGAAGCAAGAAATAATAAAGACCTTTTTTGCTGTCAAATATCATAGCGATCAGAATTGGAAGTAAACAAATTGATTACTCAAATCTTGCCCAAAGAAGATTATTATACTAATCATCGTACAGACATATAGCCAGTTGTATTTAAACTTGAGTTCGCGATTAAAGGCAACCGTAGCAAGAAGCAAGAACATTACGAATGCCGCCGTATAGAACTCAAATTTATACAGTGAGAAGAACTCCTGGATTCCAAAATGAGGTTCGGTAAATATCTTTTTATGGATGAGATTTGCCTGCTTCATATCTACAGAGCGGAAATACACTACCATTAAAATAAGCCAGTTCAAATTCAAGAGGGGTAGAACAACTTTTTCGTAAAAGAAGAATTCCCTTAGTCGGGCAAAGAATGGCAAATCCTTTATCCCTGTTTGGACAACCAAAACAATACCATTTGTAAACCCGAACATTACATAAGTCCACTCTGCACCGTGCCAAAAACCAATGATGACAAGGACAAATATGGATGAGAAGGCCGCATAAAGCTTGGAACTACTCCTTTTTACAATCGGCACAAACAGGTAGTCCCTGATCCAAGATGTAAGTGATATATGCCACCTACTCCAGTATTCAGACATATTCGATACCCAGTAAGGCCTGTTGAAGTTTTCCATTAATCTCACACCCATCAAGCGGGCTGATCCCATCGCAATATCCGTGTAACCGGAAAAGTCTGCAAAAAGCTGAGCTCCAAAAAAGAAGCTTGCCATATACAGCTGCGTTCCCGTGCTTCCTTCGTAATTGTTATACGCCAAATTCACATAAAGTGCCAACGAATCGGCTATTACAAGCTTTTTAAAGAAACCAAGAAGGATTTTGTTTACCGCGTATTTTACATCTTCCGTGGTCACGGTTTGATGTTGCTTTATTTGTGGTAAAAGCCTCGTACTTCTTTCAATCGGTCCCGCTACAAGTTGAGGGAAATAGCTCACGTAAAGAGCAAAATAGCCCAAATGTCTTTCGGGTTCAGCCTTGCCTTGATAAATATCAATTGTATAACTAAGCGTTTGGAAAGTGTAAAATGAGATACCTACTGGCAGTAGTATATCATAGTATTTGAACTCGTAGAAAATGTTGATTTCCCTTAAAAACAGCCCCGTATTCTCCGTAAAGAAGTTGAGGTACTTAAAGAAGAATAAAAGCCCCAAATTCACTCCCAAACTGGCAAACAGGTATTTTCGTTTGCCTTTTTTGGTTGGCTGTTCATGCATCTTGATCCCCGCCCAATAGTCCACCAGGGTTGAAAGAATAATCAAGAAAATGTATTCCCATCTCCAGCACATGTAAAAATAGTAGCTGGCCCCTAGAAGCATTACCCAGCGAAAACGCTGAGGAATCAGATAGTAAAGAATGATTACTATCGGTAGGAAAAAAACGAAGTCAAGTGAGTTAAATAACATGGGGAGCTATTGTTATTTATTGATTCAGAACGAATTTTTCGTTCTTTGGGTTACCAATTATCTCGCTAATTTCAGCGTCGTGTCTGCTCAGCAGACTCTTCCAAGTATAATTCTTGGAGAGTTGTCTGCAGTTCTTGCTCAATTCGGCCCAAAGATTCGCATCATCCAAAAGCTTTAGCACGGATTCCGCTTGTTCTTTGGGTGAACTCGTTTCAAATAGGTGTTTTCCGTTTACCGTATCGAGTCCTTCCGTTCCCACCGCTGTGGTTACCGTGGGTAGGCCTCGATACATGGCATTGATCAGTTTCACTTTGATTCCACTTCCGAACCTCAACGGAATGACAAATACCCTCGCCCTGCGGTGATAGGGTTCTAAATCTTCTACAAACCCCGTAAGGTTTATACCCACGTATTCGTCAGCAAGGGCCTTTATCCTGGGATCTGGATTTTTTCCAATGATGTTGAAAGTAAGATCAGGCTTTTCCTCTATCAATTTCGGCCAAACCTCATTGATAAACCATTGTAAGCCATCTACATTTGCTTCCCAAGTGAGGGTGCCGACGAACAGCAACGACTCTTCGGTGTCTTCAAATTTCAGTTCAGGCCAATCCAGCATTTCATCCTCTCCCAGATGATAGGTTGTTCTGCACTTTGATTTTGCTATTCCTAACTTCTCCAATTCAATAATATCATTTGGAGCGGCCCAGATCAGCGAAGAGCGATCTGCGTATTTTTCCTCCGTGCGCTTTATCCTGGAAGACTCAGCTCTAATCAAGAATTTTTTGAGTGGATTGGATTCAAATTCAGCAAGTCTGTCCCACATCACATACTCAGCGTTATGCTCGTGTAGAATAGTCTTATCCGAATATTTACCTTCCACGTATTGACCCATTTCGTAGTGATCAATTATGACTACGTCAGCTTTGGGAATGACTTCGTCAATCTTCTTTTTTAACTGAGGGTGATAGTTGCGATAAACGTTTAATGTATCTGACAAGAAATAGCTCTTGATCAAGTTCAAAGCACTACGTTCCCTTTCAATTTCTTCACTTATCAGCTTCACTTTGGGCAGTGCCTTCTGAAAAGCTTCTGCGTTGTTTTTGTCGTCATTTTTAAAAGGGCAGATGACCGTTAATTCGTGATCACCTGAACCCCAATGTTCAACTAATTTCCACGACTTGATAACCCCACCGCTTATTGGCGGATAAGGCAATTGAGTAGTCAGAAATAAGATGTTCATGACTTATATTCTCGCGAATATGAAGCGAATTTTTTCTACCAAAGACGACTTTTTGTCTTGGCGGTATGGCGACTTTTTCTTCCAGAAGTTCAGTGAAACATGCGGGTGAAAAGTCTTATTCAGTATAAAGGTATTCGTGGTAAGCGAGCCTGTAGACATCATGTTGTAAAGGTCTTCCAAATCTTGATATCTGGTTCTTCCTCGCCTGGCAACAATTACGGCTTCATCAACTGATTCCATAATTGATAGCGTCACAGGTGAAGATGAAATAGGCGACGTATCGATGATGATAAGATCATACTGGTCACGAACTCCTTCCAAAAAGGACATCATGGAGTTGAATTGCTCATTTGTGAATTGAGAAGATTCACCAACTGAGGCCAAATCAAGTCCTTGTTGGCCACTTGGAGTGATGACATCTCTGATATCTGCATTATTCAACTGAGCGTCAATCAATGAAACTCCTTGAGATGCTCTGAATGCATTTTTAACTCCCGGATTTATGAGATTCGCATCCAATAGAAGCGTTTTGTTTCCTGAAAGGGCAGACTGAACCGCAAGCATTGTGGACGAAAATGTCTTTCCCTCTTTGTCTCGAAATGACGAAAGGGCGAAGATTTTTGCTTTGGGATTGTGCCTGTTCAATCGGAATAGAACCGTTCCCAGTTGATTAGCTAACGTTGAGTTAGGGTAATCGTGAAGCTCCGTTGGTTTAGATATGTTCGTATGATATACCTCTCCCGCAATACGTGCATTTGGAATGTATCGAGTCAATTCTCTTGGCGCATCGATGGTATTGTTAAATACCCAGATGAATATCAGGTACCCAAAAGAAAATACGATTCCGAGCAATATCGCAGCGATAAATGTAATAGGTAACCAAGGCAATGTTGGCTCCAAGCTAGTGAGGTATGCAGGCTCAATAATTCTCAGATTTGGTTGAGTCGATACCAAAGTCATTTCTGCATCAGACTTCCTCTCCATCAAGGCGGTGTAATATGACTCATTCATTCTGAAGAAGCGCTCCAATTCCATCAATTCGCGCTGAGCTGCAGGCAATTCTTTTGCAGATTGGTCCAGTTCCTTAATTCGCTTGTCAACATTATCAATCAAAATCTTATTGCTCGACTTAAAGCCTTGAATAGAATTTAGAATGGTTTGTTGGTTTGCAGCGATACCTGCTTTTAATTGATTGTAGGCAGGATTTGACTCAGCACCCATATCCTCATAGTACTCCAGCTCTTGGTGCATTTGAGCAAGTTCTTCAGTAAGTCGAAGAATCAACTGATCTTTTACACCAAAGGCTTGAGGAGATATTAAATTACTGTAGTCGGTATTGTTTTGGAGGAATTCTTCGAGGTAATCATAGTATTTTCCTTGTACCAAGAAGTTGACCTTATCATTTTGGAGCTTGACGCTTTGCTCAAGCAGAAGTGAACCTTCGCGATTAATGCTGGTAATCGAATTTTCGGTCTTGAATAGCTCTATGTCTTCCTCGCTTTCCTCAAGCTTGTTTGAAATACTCGCGAGTTCGTCCTCCAAGTAACCAATTGCCAATTTGAGCATTTGGGTTTTGAGGTTGATATGGTCTTCAATGAAATAGTCTCCGAGAGTTCCAAGAAAATCTACCTGCTTTCGAGGAGCACTTCCTGAAAGAGTGACGCTAAAGACCGTTGATTCCAATTCTTCTTGCTCAATTTCCATGGAGTTGATGTACTCCAAAGTTTGTGCAATCGGATTCAATAGCGTGAAACCATAGTCTTCTCCATATAGGTCTTCCAAGGCTTCACCCTGAAGTGCCTTTACAGAATCAACCAGTGTTACCTTGAATTTGGTATCGTCGAACGATACCCACTCACCGAAGCTGAATGTTCCTTCAAAGCCAAACTCCTGTTTGCTCACAGGGTATTCACCTTCACAAAATAATTCATAAGAATCAAAATTGTTAAATGAAACTTCGAATAGTGAACCGTAAGGAGTTTTGTGAGGAGTAAAACTCATATAGGTTGAATCCAATTCAACTTTGAAAGGAGTTTTCTTGTAAAGCTCTCTGTCGAAAAGACCCTGTTGTACGTATTTTATTGATCCAATCGACTCTACTGTGCGATTCACGATTGGGAAGCTTCGCATTACAACTTTTTGATTGTTGTAATAATAGTCGTCGGGTTGTCGAACGAATGATGGAATGGTAGAAACCATTGTATTCGGGTCGTAAACTCCCTTCGGTTTATCAATAAGTACCGTAGTCTTGGCAGAAAATCTTGGTGGAAATGTAAGTTGAAAAACCAACCCAATAAAAAGCCAGAATCCCAAGAAGATCAGAACAACGGGCCAACCTCTTTTAAACCGGTTGAGAACACCGCGAAAATCGACTTCTTCTTGTCTTAATATTTCTTGTTCGTTGATCATGTTATTCGTCCTTAATAAGTAGGTAAACGGTTATGGCAGAGAACACAAGGGCAATTCCACTGTATACGTTTTGTATATCACGAACTGCGTATTTCTTCCGCTTTTGAGGCTTCACTAAAACAACGTCATTTGGTTGCAAGAAGAAATAAGGTGAATTCAATAGGTTTTGATCGGTGAGATCAACCGAATATAGATGGTTAACCCCGTCCCTGTTTCGAACGATCTTAACCTCCTCTCTGCTGGCAAAATCAGTTGCGTCACTTGCCAATCCCATCGCTTCAAAGATGTTAATCTTGTGGTTGTATACGGGATAACGTCCCGGCCTATTAACTTCACCCAAAACGGTCACAAAGAAGTTCAACATGAACACCTTTATAGCCGGATTCGAAAAGACTTTAGAAGCTTCCGCTTCGATGGCAAATTGAGCCTCGAATATGGTCAACCCCTCCACCTTGACTCTACCAATCAGGGGTAAATCAAGTGTTCCAAGACTGTCAACCGTGAAACCTGCGAGAACAGGTAACGCCTGAATTGAACGCGTCTCATTGAGATAGTTTACATCCAACTGCCCATAGGTTTTGGATAACTGTGGGTGGTCGGATTTAATGTAGATGATATCACCCTTTTCGATACGGTAGTCGTCTTGATCAGCGACAAACGTTGTATCGGCTAGGTAATCATAGGGTTTCTTTTGTGTGTAATCCTGCAGATAAACAATTCGTTTATTCGAAATACAAGAGGCTAAAAAGAAACCTAAAAGAAATATTGGAAGAAGTCTTCGCAGAGTTTTCATTTAAGGGGACTTAGTTATTCAAAAGTAATTTCCTGAACGTCACGTGGATGGGCTTTTTCCTTTTTTTTACACAGCTCTCTGTTTGAGAACTTGCCCAACCATCTTCCGGTATTATTCGAAATTTCGAAGAAGAGGTTTCAAAAAATGAAGGTTTTTGCGACCTGTCCATTTCGATAAGGGTTTGATAAGCGGCGCAAATAAAAGCGAAATCCTTAAACCAAAGTAGTTTGAACTTCAAAAAATCGTCATTCTTCGAAATTTTAAAGGATTGATGAGGAATAGGAGGGGTTTATTGAAATAATTATAGATAAGGACAAGGTGTAACCTTCTCTTTGAAAATTACGAAAGTATATTTGCCCCTTAGAAGCCTTTAGATGCATTTATCTTTTGAATCAGTGACGGTCGCCGCCGTCATACTTTTTCTGATTGTCGTTCTCTACCGTGAGCTCATAAGGCCTGGAATTGCCTTCATGATAGCCACGGTGGTGTTATTGATGACCGGAGTAATTACTCCAAAAGAAGCGCTGAGTGGTTTCGCAAATGAGCAGCTTGCCGTAATCGTTATGCTTATGGTGATTAGCAACACAATGCGTAAAACCAATCTGCTCGATCAGGGGTTTCAGAAGTTTTTTAAACAGAGTGACGGTCGTAATCGATTCATGACTAAAATGACCGGAAGCATTGGAATTGCATCTGCTTTCTTGAACAATACTCCCTTGGTAGCCATGATGATGCCCTATGTATATTCGTGGTCTGAGCAAAAGAAAATCCCCGCGTCTCAATTTTTAATTCCTCTTTCATACGCTTCCATTCTGGGAGGTTGTATTACGCTTATTGGTACCTCCACCAACCTTATTGTTAATGGTTTGGCCATTGAATATGGAGAAGAAAGTATGCAGATTTTTGATTTCGCAATCCTTGGTATTCCTGCATTGATCATCGGCGGTGCTTATCTATTCTTGTTTTCAGGTAAGCTGCTACCAAATAATCGCTCGGCCATGGAGGAATCTGCTTCGAGAGAGTACTTTGTTGAGACCCATGTTGAGAGAAATAGCAACTTAATAGGGAAAACCGTTGAAGAGGCTTCGTTGAGAAATCTTAAAGGGTTGTTTCTTGTTGAGATTCGTCGAAAGAAGAATGATATTACTCCGGTTCCTCCAGATTTGAGGTTGGAACAAGGAGATAAACTTTTCTTCGCAGGTGATCCAAGTGGGGTAGCAGAATTGACTTCTCCTGCTTTGGGACTTTCGTTGCCCAAAGCTTGCCAACTTCCTAAAGAAAGTCAGTCGAGGGTGGTTGAATTGGTGATCGCCCCACAGTCCTCTCTGATTGGGGATGAGGTAAAAGACACCGATTTCAGGAATCGATTCAACGGTGCCATTATGGGAATCCACCGCGGGGAGGAGCGATTGAAGGGAAAAATCGGAGATATTGAATTAAGGGGGGGAGACGTATTGCTTGTTCTTTCGGGTTCGGGATTTATTAAACGAGTGGAGGAGAGCCAAGACTTTTATATACTCTCTCAGGTAAAAGAGGTACACAATTTATCCAAATGGAAAACGGCTGTACTCTTCATGGGATTGATTCTATCAATTGTTTTGGCAGCACTGAATCTAGTACCCCTCTTTATTTCATTGGTAGCCCTGATTATTGTTTGTATTCTCCTCAAATTGCTCCGCACTAGAGAGATCAAGGAAAATGCTGACATGAATTTAATTGTGATTATTGCTTTGGGACTTGCTTTGGGGAAGGCCATGATCAATTCAGGATTGGCAGATCTACTGGCAAATAGTGGACTCAACCTTCTTCGTCCCTTCGGGGGATATGGATTGATTGCCGGGATTTTTATCGTCACCAACCTTTTATCCGCTTTTATGACGAGTAAAGCAGCCGTCGCAATTGTTTTGCCCGTAGCACTCACCATCGCGCATGACTTGGGGCTCCCAGTTGAGGCATTCATATTGGTCGTGGCATTTGGTGGTGCAGCGAATTTCATAACACCAATAGGTTACCAAACCAACCTAATGGTATACACACCTGGTGGATACAGATTTGCAGATTATTTTCGATTTGGCTTGCCTCTTACAATAATTTGCCTGTTAATTTGCACCTTCGTTTTAAACGCATATTACAATCTCGCCTAACCATGCAAAACACAAAAGAACTTTTATCGGTAGCTATTGAAGCTGCCTATCTTGGAGGACTTGAAATCATCGATGTGTATGAAAGTGACTTCGCCGTTGAAACTAAAGACGACAAATCACCTCTTACCCTCGCGGACAAGAGAGCACATGTTAAAATCAGCGAGAAGCTCGAAGGAACTCAGCTGCCCATCTTAAGTGAAGAAGGAAAGTCTACTGACTTTGAAGAGCGATCGAATTGGGACCTTTTTTGGATGGTTGACCCTTTGGATGGAACAAAAGAATTCATCAAACGAAATGGGGAGTTCACGGTAAATATTGCACTGATTGAAAACGGCAAAGCTGTTGGAGGCGTGATATATGTTCCCGTGAAGAAACACCTCTATTTTGGTGCTGTTGGCATGGGCTCTTTCAAGGTTGAAGATTACGAAGGCGGAAATTTTGATTGGGATTCTCTTACGGGAAATGCAAAGAGTCTTCCTGAAGCTCACGATTCAGGAAAGTACCGCGCGGTTGGAAGCCGATCTCATATGTCTCCTGAAACAGAAGCATTTTTCAATGAGCTTAAAGAAGAGCATGGAGAAGTGGAAATCGTTTCAATGGGGAGTTCTCTTAAAATCTGCTTAGTTGCAGAAGGTGAAGCGGATATCTATCCGCGTTTTGCGCCGACAATGGAATGGGATACTGCAGCCGGTCACGCTATCGCTAAGGGAGCAGGCAAAAACATTATGGACCACACCACCAAAGAGGAGATGGCCTACAACAAGGAAAACTTGTTGAACAATTGGTTTATCGTAAACTAAATCGAGGCCGTATTCGACAGACTGACTAGGGCTTCTCTAAGCACCTTGTCATCATCAGACATCACTGCGTAGAATCCATCATTTCCCCAAATATTTCGGGCGATATATGCTTTGATACGAAGTTTTAGCACTTCCTGTGAAAGCTGAATTCCATCGGAATCGGGAATAACACCTTGCTGCTCGGCATAACTTACAAAGTTGTCCAGAAGGCTACCGTTTACGTTGAAGGCTCTATCAAATTCTTGGAAGTCGCCGTATGTGGTCAAATCCTCCCGATGGGCATCGGCATAGTCGAAACCAAATTGATTAATGATTCCGCGATAGCTGACTATGCTCAAGTATTCAGAAGCTCCTGCAGTATCCAGTCCAACAAAAATGTCGGGCATAATTCCTCCACCCCCATAAACGATTCTTCCTCCAGGGGTTTCAAATCGCAAAGAGTCAGGGAAAGCAATACTATCAGCAGAAACCAGCTCACCCGTTTCAAATCGATGAGCGTAATCGCCGTCGTAGTCGATTCCTTCGCCGTAAGGTTTTTGGATGCTTCGACCAGTGGGAGTATAGTAACGTGCTACGGTTAATCTCAAAGCTGAATTATCGGGAAGACTCATATGTTCTTGCACCAAACCTTTCCCGAATGATCTTCTTCCTATGATCAATCCACGATCATTGTCTTGTATAGCTCCGGCCAAAATTTCAGAAGCAGAGGCAGAGCCTTGATCAATCAAAATTGCCAACGGAATTTCTGAAAACTCACCGCGCTTGGAAGCGTGATAAGACTTTCGGGGGCTAGACTTCCCTTCGGTATAAACTATTAATTGACCCTTCTGAAGAAACTCCTCTGCGATTTGCACAGCGGCTGTCAGGTAACCACCTCCATTTCCACGGAGGTCAATAACCAGCTCAGACATTCCTTCTTTATACAGCTGTTCGGCGCCTGTCAAGAATTCGTCGTATGTATTCCGAGCGAATCGGCTGATCTTGATGTAGCCAATTGAATTGTCAAGCATCTGTGCGGTAGCCACACTGTTAATCGGAATCGTTCCACGAGTAATCTCAAAAGGAATAATCTTTCCGTTTCTCAAGATGTCAACGTTAACGATGGTTCCACCCTCACCTTTTAGTCGGCTTATAACATCTTCATTCTTGATTTCAACTCCTGCAATAGTTTCACCATCTACTGCAATAATCTTGTCGCCTGGCAGCACTCCCAGTTCCTGGCTTGGCCCACCATCGAGAGCAGCTACAACACGCACTGTGTCTTCCTGAATTAAAAACTCAATACCTATTCCTTCAAAATTTCCTTCGAGGGGTTCGGTAAAAGCGGCCATCTCTTCTGCACTGATGTAATAGGAGTGCGGGTCGAGTTCTTCCAAGATGGCGGCGATCGCGTTTTCGATCATCCGATTTTTCGCAACGGTATCAACGTACTCCCGATCGATGTAACTGATAATGCGAGATACTTTATCGGCGTTGGCGGAATTCTTCGTTGGTAGGAAACTAGTTGGAGTACCGTCTTGATTGAAAAAAGTGCCCAAATAAATACCCAAAACCAGCATGAATGCCAGCATTAGCGGGTAGTATATTATAAGCTTGTTTTTATTTGAATTTTGGTTCATTCGGGTGTGATGTGTTCAACTTTTATGCCGGCTTCTTCTAGCAGTAATATACCCTCACCATCCTTGTACAATCGAGAAAACACAACGCGTTTAATGCCTGCTTGTAAAATCAATTTGCTACAATCCTTACAGGGTGAAAGCGTAAGATATAACGTTGCATCCTGCGCATTGTTGGTGGATCTGGCCACTTTTGTGATGGCGTTAGCCTCGGCGTGAAGCACGTACCAAAGAGTATCTCCATTGTCGTCTTCACATCGATTATCAAAACCTGACGGGGTACCATTGTATCCATCCGAAATAATCATCCCGTTTTTTACAATGATCGCCCCTACTTGTTTGCGGTTGCAATGGGATAGTTTACCCCATTCAGCGGCCATACGCAGATAAGCGACGTCATAACGACGCTGTTTTACTTTATCATCAAATGTGAGGACACCTTCAGCTATCATGGATGCGAATATAAAACGGAATAATGGTCAATGGTTGCTGTGATACCCTGTTAAATTAGGTGAAAGATTACTTTTTATCCGCTTGAGCCAAAGCAGCTATTTCCCTCCTTATTATATCATATAAAGATACTAATTATTGCTCTGATAATGAGTGATCTAAGTTCCTGAAAGTCCTATCTTTTTTGATTACCATCGAATCGAGGAAGAACAAATCCTTCAAGGATCAAATGTTGCTTTACGTTGTCATATTATTCATCGTGGTGCTATTGATTTACCTGCTTTTTGCACCCATCAATCTGGTAATCGATACGGGTAGGAAGAGGTGTTATGGGGGGTACAAAGGAGTCGGTAAAGCCAGTTT
>CAZWQX010000046.1:0-25008 GCA_964635965.1 uncultured Cryomorphaceae bacterium | reverse complement strand
GTTTCGTGGCGAGCACTATTCGCCATTTGTTCCTCTTAGCTATATCGAGAACTTCCACCGTTTTTCCGGTAGGGACCAATTGGTCTACATTCAAAACGATACCTGGATTTTCCGCTCCTACCAATCTCTCAGCCAGAGCATTCTCAAGGGCTAAAGGGTCGATAATTTTATTATCAACTGAATAAATCAAATTCTTATCGATTCTTAGTGCAATGGTTTGCTTGTCTTTTGATCGATTCTTACTAACGGGTAAGTCTACGGGAAGGGCATAGGGGCTTACCAGCGTAGAAAGAATGATAAAGAAAATGAGCAATAAGAAGACTAAGTCGGTCATCGACGACATGGAGAAGCTCGCATTGACCTTATTTCGCGATCTTAAATCCATAGCTTTTTATTTACCCGGTTCTTCGAGCAAATCGATGAACTCGATCGATCTTGCTTCCATTCTATGAACCACTTTCTCAACGCGCACAACTAAGGTGTTGTAAGCGATATAGGCGATAATACCAATGATCAAACCAGCCACGGTCGTAACCATTGCCTGCATAATTCCTCCGGAGAGTTCGCCAATTTCAACTCCATTTCCTGAAATTTTCATTGCGTGGAAAGTGGCGATCATTCCGATAACGGTTCCAAGAAATCCTATCATCGGCGCAGCACCTGCGACCGTAGCCAAAAGTGCCAACCCCTTTTCCAATTTATAGACCTCGAGCTTTCCAACATTTTCGATTGAAGCACTTACATCGTCCATCGGTTTACCGATTCTGGCAATCCCCTTATCGATCATTCGCCCGATCGGTGTTTTGCTCGATTGACAAAAGGTTCGAGCCGCTTCGAGTTTTCCATCACTCACATAATCCTTTATGCGGTTCATAAAGTCTTTGTCTTCTTTTGATGCTTTAGAGATTGCCATCCAGCGCTCTGCGAAAATGTAAACGGCTAATATTGAAAGGAAGGCAAGCGGTAGCATTATGTACCAACCGCCTCCTGCTAAAAGCTCCCAAATTGATATGGTTTCTTCCGTTGCGCCTGTAGTAGACAAGCTGTCTGCTGCCGCAGCCGGATTAATCTGCAATAAGAAGGATGTTTTCATGCAAGCAAGAATAGGGTAGAATGCCTTATTAAACGGCAGACCCTAAAACAAATTATACACTTAGGAGTATGAATACTCCTGCACCTGCCAAATAACCGAGAATTGCCAGGAGAGATAACTTCTTCATGTACCAGATGAAGTCGATTCTTTCAAGTCCCATGGCGGCAACACCAGCCGCGGAACCAATAATTAAAGCACTTCCTCCTGTTCCCGCGCAATAGGCTAGGAATAACCAAAAGTCTCCGCTGGCGGCAAAAACTCCTTCTTGGGCAATCGGATACATACCTTGTGCCGCTGCTACCAGAGGTACATTATCGACAATAGCTGACAATAATCCAATAGTGAGATCAATTGCGTATATATTGCCTACTGTTTTATCCAGCCATCCCGCAACTTCCCTAAGAAGACCGACCTCTTGAAGCGCCGAAACTCCTAAAAGAATACCCAAGAAAAAGAGAACGGAAGCAGAGTCGATTTTTCTCAAGACCCAAAGAACATTGAGCTGTCTTTTGGCTTCCATTGTTTTTCTTCGATGCATAATTTCGGTGACGGTCCAGATAACTCCCAAACTCAACATCATCCCCATAAATGGGGGCAAATGTGTTACGGTTTTAAACACCGGTACAAACAGTAAACCCGCTACACCAAGGATGAAAATGATTGTTCTTTCTTTTGGAGATGCCGGATTCTCATCCTCATGACTTGAACGTCGAACAGGTCTTGTAACATCTCCTTTCATTCTAAAACTCAAGAAAATTAAAGGAACAATAACCGTCACCAAACTTGGCAACAAGAGTTCTTTGATGATTATCGGAGTAGAAGGAAGCTGCTTCTTAATCCATAACATGGTCGTAGTAACATCCCCGATAGGAGACCAAGCACCGCCTGCATTAGCGGCAATTACCAAGAAACCCACAAAAAACCAACGAGTTTTTTTATCGTCGATAAGTTTTCGCAAAAGCGAAACCATGACGATGGTAGTGGTTAAATTGTCGAGGACTGCACTGAAGAAGAAGGTCAAAATACTTAAGATCCAAAGCAACTTGACCTTGTTGGTAGTCTTAATTCGATCAGTAATTACTCTAAATCCCTCGTGAGCGTCTACCGTTTCGACAATGGTCATTGCACCCATGAGGAAGAAGAGAATACTGGCTATTTCACTCAAATGAAAGAGAAGTCTGTGCTCTAGGAACATGGGCATGACTTCATTTGCCGCCAGCATGGGATTTTCATCTTGAAAGAGACTGTACTCGTGTTCCAAGAAGTGTGGAACGGTTTCAACTCCGAGAACAAAAAGTGCCCAGCAGATTACACCGAGTAGCAATGCTGATGCCGCTTTGTCAATGTGAATGGGATGCTCGAGAGCGATTGCTAAATATCCCAGAACGAAAACGACAACTATTGCTACTTCCATCTTAAACTAATTGTGATAGGGCTATTTCGAACGCCGTCGAAGCCACGTTTGTTTTTTTATGGTGTTTCTCTATGATACTCTCGAGAGCTTCTTTAATGGTCTCCGATGTATCAGAGAAAATTGCTTCATCACTCATTTCAACATCTTTGCCCATGCAATATGCAAATACCCTAGCCATTCCGCAATTTGAAACAAAATCGGGAATTAAACTCAGCTTGTCATCGGCATATGCCATGGTTGGACCAAAGAATATTTCTTCATCGGCGAAAGGAACATTAGCGCCACTGGCAATAACCTCTACTCCGGCTTCAACCATTCGGTCTACTTGCTCTTTACTGACCAATCTAGATGCCGCACAAGGAAGGAATATTTCAGAAGGCACATCCCAAATTCGAGCATTAATTTCGTCGAAAGACAAGAGATCATCCGACATCAACTTATTTCCTTCTTTATCGAGAAATAGCTTTTTTATTTGATCGAATGCAATCCCATTGGGTTCAATAATTCCGCCTGTTTTGTCAATGATACCTACGATTGAAACTCCTGCTTGGGCCAGGTAATAAGCTGCCGCAGAACCTACATTACCCCATCCTTGGATGATCGCGCGTTTTCTTCGGTAGTCTTCATCGCGCAGTGAATAATGATGCAGCACACTCATCGCTACTCCATAGCCGGTAATCATATCGGCAACCACATATTTCCTGGTTGGGTCGGGCGAAAAATAGGGATCTTCAACTACCTTAGAGACCCCGAATCGCAACTGACCAATTTGGTGGATTTTTTCGTTTTCTCTCGGTTGAAAATGACCATTTACCACTCCTTCTTGAGGGTGCCAAAGGCCAAAGTCTTCCGTTATTGGAATGACCTCATGAATCTCGTCTACGTTCAAGTCTCCTCCGGTCCCGTAGTAAGTCTTCAGGAGAGGAGTGACTGCCTTGTACCAACGCTCCAGAACTCCATGTTTCCGAGGATCGTTAGGGTCAAAATTAATTCCACTTTTGGCTCCTCCAATTGGCGGACCTGAAACCGTGAATTTAACTTCCATGGTTTTAGCAAGAGATTCTACTTCTCTTCTGTCGAGGCCCTTCCTCATTCGGGTTCCTCCTCCCGCTGCTCCTCCTCTTAGACTATTAATCACGATCCAGCCAACTGCTTCAGTTTCGGGATCACTCCACTCGAAGACTATCTCGGGTGGGGTTTCTTCGAATTTTCTTAAAAGGTCACGCATGGTTGATGGTTCTTTGCCGCGCAAATATATCAAAAGGAAGGCTTGAAACGGCCTGATTTCACGAATGATCAATACGAAAAATGAAAATTCTCAAGGGTGGTATAATGCTCCTGAAATTGAATCGCGAACGGCCCCGGTATATTCTGACAAAATATTGGGTTTTCCTTCCAATCGTAGCTTTGCTAAGTAGGCGAATATCAATGCCTCTTTCCCTTCAATAAGCCAGTGATTGGGAATGGTGATTGCAGACTTTGCTCGTTGCCTGATTAATTCTATTAGAAATTCGTTGTAAGCTCCACCACCGGTTATTAGAACTTTTCCTTTTGCTGGTAAAATTTTGACAATTTGATGCGCGGCATGCTCGGTGACAGTCCTCAACATGTCTTGAGGTTGACTCATGTTTAAGAGGGGAAAGAATTCTGTTTCTACCCATTCACGACCCAATGATTTGGGATGCTTTTGGGTGTAAAAAACGAGGCGATTCAATTTTTCGATTAACTCCTTATCAAGTTTTCCATCACGAGCTATTCTTCCTCCATCGTCGAACTCCTTTCCCAGGATTTTTGAAAGGTGATTTAAGACATAATTCACAGGGCAAACATCAAAAGCTATTCGAACCGTCCCTTTCGTGTAGCTTACATTGGCAAAACCACCTAAGTTTACGCAGGCTTCGTAATCGCCGAATAAATCGCGATCACCAATTGGTACGAGCGGAGCGCCCTGCCCACCGAGGGCCACATCTCCTCTTCTAAAATCGCAGACAATGTGAAGACCTGTTTTCGTAGCAATTAGTCCGCCATTAATCATTTGCTCGGTCAAAGCATTTTGCGGTTCGTGAAGAATAGTCTGACCGTGAATTCCGGCAAATGTGGCCAGCTCACCTGTTGATTTATGAAATCCATTAAGGCTTTTGGCTAAAAATTCTGAGAACTCATTTTGCAAGTGCATGTACGCTTTTACAGAAAGAGCATGAGCGGCGCCTAATTTTTGTTGAAGATCATCCTCAATTCTAATGGATTGAAAATTCAAAATCTCGAATTCAAAACCTCGGAATCGACACAATATCAAGTCTACCGCATCCAGCGAAGTCCCGGTCATAACGCCGATACCGGGTTGATTATCATAGGTATAATTCATCAAGTCTTCGCTCATTTTTGTTCTAGGATAAAGCGTAAATTTGCAACGCTGAAAATTAACCACGATAAAGTATGAATTTCCAATTGACTGAAGAGCAAATTGCCGTAAGAGATGCAGCTCGGGATTTTGCTCAGAATGTATTGAAGCCGGGAGTAATAGAGAGAGATACAGAACAACGATTCCCAAAAGAAGAAATAAGCCAACTAGGAGAGTTGGGTTTTATGGGGATGATGACCGATCCGGAATACGGGGGAAGTGGTATGGATACCGTTTCTTATGTTTTAGCGATGGAGGAATTATCAAAAATTGATGCTTCCGCGTCTGTCTGTGTTTCTGTTAACAACAGTTTGGTATGCTGGGGGTTGGAAAAATTTGGCACTGAAGAACAGAAGAAGAAATACCTAGTGCCTCTTGCCAGCGGAGAAAAGATTGGGGCTTTTTGCCTTAGCGAACCGGAGGCAGGTTCAGACGCCACCTCTCAGAGGACGACCGCCATTGATAAAGGAGATCATTACCTATTGAACGGAACCAAAAATTGGATTACCAATGGTAGCACGGCCTCAATCTATTTGGTGATGGCACAAACGGATGCGGATAAGGGACACCGTGGAATCAACTGTTTGATCGTCGAGCGTGAAATGGAAGGTTTTCAACTAGGTGCGAAAGAGGATAAACTTGGCATCAGGGGAAGTGATACACATACTTTGATGTTTCAAGATGTAAAGGTTCCCAAGGAGAACCGCATTGGTGAGGATGGTTTCGGTTTTAAGTTTGCTATGAAAACGCTGTCAGGAGGGCGAATTGGAATTGCATCCCAAGCTCTCGGAATAGCTAGTGGCGCTTACGAATTAGCACTGGCTTACAGTAAGGATCGTAAATCATTTGGAAAGCCAATCCACCAGCACCAGGCCATTGCTTTTAAGCTTGCTGATATGGCAACGCAAATCGAGGCAGCCAGGCTTCTATGTCTTAAGGCAGCTCAGCTTAAAGACAATGGAGAGAATTTTGACTTGGCCAGTTCAATGGCAAAGCTTTATGCTTCAAAAGCTGCTATGGATATATCCGTTGAGGCCGTGCAGGTTCATGGGGGATATGGATATGTGAAAGAATATCACGTTGAGCGCTTGATGAGAGACGCAAAAATCACTCAGATTTACGAAGGAACTTCTGAAATCCAGAAAATTGTGATTTCGCGATCAATACTCAGCAATTAAAGACATTCCTTAGCTTTTTCCATTGCTACCATGCGACTTCCCTTGATGAATATCAAGTGATTTTCAATGGTCTCGTTTTTTAGGTGCTCGACGAGTTCTGTTGATTTTTCAAAATAGAGAAAACCTTTTTTTTCGCATTTTTCAAAGTTTGAGCCCACTAAAATCGAGTGGATATTCAACCTAGATAGTTGGTCAATTAGCTTTTGATGTTCTTTCGGGCTGTCATCACCTAACTCCAACATGTGGCCGATCAAGGCGAGTTTCGGTTCGTGGTCCATTTCAGCAAAATTGGAAATGGCAACTTCCATGCTACTTGGATTAGCGTTGTAGGCATCAAGGATCACTTTGTTTTTTTCTGTTGTGACTAGTTCAGAGCGGTTATTACTAGGCTGATAGCCTGAAAGACCTTTTGCAATTAAATCGATCGGAACATTGAAATAACAACCGATACATGCCGCTGCCATCAGATTAGGAAAATTGTAGCCACCGACGAGGTTTGTTTCCACAACGCCTGAATCTTTCCCATTGAATTGGAAAGAGAAGGAAATAAATGGTTTGTTCTGTTCAACACGACCACTGCAAAAGAATGACTCTTCTTTTCCATAGAGGGTCCTGTCCATTCCATTAGAAAGCTCCATTAATACCGAATCATCTCCATTTACGAATAGCTTTCCTCCGTTTGATCGGATATGTCGATATAACTCAGATTTCCCCTTTTTAACGCCTTCGATACCACCAAATCCCTCTAAGTGTGCTTTTCCAATATTGGTAATCATTCCGTAGTCAGGATCGCTCATTAGGCTTAGATCGCGAATTTCTCCTTGAGCATTCGCGCCCATTTCAATTACTGCCATTTCTGCCGAAAGCGGGATACTCAATAAGCTTAGCGGAACGCCTATGTGATTATTGAGATTTCCTTTGGTGTAGAAGGTGTTGTACTTTTCCGAAAGAACGGCTGCAATAAGTTCTTTATTGGTCGTTTTTCCATTGCTACCCGTTAACCCGATTACGGGAAATTTAAATTTAGATCTATGAAGTTTAGCCAGTTCCTGCAGAGTAGTCAGGACATCTCCAACTTTGAAGATTTTGTCTTGCTTCGGAACTTTGTCGGAGTCAGATACTACATAAGCTGCTCCTGTTTTAAGTGCCTCTTCCGCGAATTCGTTGGCATCAAAATTTGGCCCTTTTAGACAAAAGAAAATCGATCCCCTGACATCAGCTCGCGTGTCGGTTGTGACAATGGGATGGTCTAAATAGGCTTCATAAAGTCTTTGCAAATCCATGAACCCAAAATAAAAACACCCGATCAATTAGATCGGGTGTTTTCAAATCTTTATGCTAACAAAAGCTTGTCCTTATCTCGTTTGATTGAGACCTACAGGACTTCCTACGCGGTCCATCGCGCAACGGAATCCAATAGTTGCGGTCGCTTTTCTCTCATCGAGGTAACGGCGAGTACCTGGACTCAGGTAGTACGCTCTATCGCGCCAGCTACCACCTTTGTATACTCTAGCCCTGTTACTGATAAGGGTTGTGTTTCCGTAATCATACATTGCCGCATCATCGGCATTCGGACTCGTGTAGTTGATACTCGAATTAAAATCACCATCTCGGTAGTCTATGTTATCTGCCAGACGGTAATTATCACGATCGATATTCTCTTCGGGACGAACGTTTCTCATGCGAACGTTACCAGGAGTATTTTCTACGAAGTTTCCTACTCCACTCAAAAGTTCAGGGGCAATTCTAACACCGCTAGTGCGGATTTCCTGAATAGCATCTCTAACAAGAGTATAAGCCTCATCTGGCTTTCCATCATTCATTCTTTCTGTGGCTTGCTCAGAGAACGAAATCAAGTTTTCCATCAGTTGCTGCTCCTCCGGGCTTAATTTACCTTGAGTCTCTTCGTCAAATTCTTTCAAGTATTCTCTAACACCGTCTACATCATAAGTAACTACAGTAAGTTTATCATCGATATTACCCTCACTGTCTAATACTTTTGTTTTGAACACATTACCTCGGTAAGGTCTGAATTCATCCATGTCTTCCGGGCTAAGCGGGCGATAAACATCCATTACCCATTCACTAACATTACCTGCCATATTGTACAGGCCGTAGTCATTAGGTTGGTAGGCGTATACAGGTGCTGTAATATCAGCGTTATCGTTCAAGCTTCCTGCAACTCCCATGTAGTCACCCCTTCCTCTTACGAAATTGGCAACGTACTCTCCGTAGAAACGGTTGTTATTGTCACCTTCACGCACATAGTGTCCGTTCCAAGGGTAAACCTTTCTTTCGGTAATTAATTCTTGGAATGAATTTCCTACCAAGCCATAAGCGGCAAATTCCCATTCCGCTTCGGTCGGTAGTCGGTACCTCGGTAAGAGAATACCATCTTCCATTCTTACATTTCTAAATTCTTTGTCCGGATCTAGGTCGGGAAGGCCATCTACTCTTTTACCACTTTCGTACTGCCCTGCCAAGTAGGCATCCGTATCAAAATGATCTTCATTAATCTGCTGCGGGAAGTGTTCGAATAAACCTTCTCGAATCAGTATAGCCTCGTTTACCCTATCGGTTCTCCAAGCGCAGAAATCATTGGCCTGTAACCAATTTACTCCTACTACAGGGTAGTCGTTGTAGGCTGGATGCCTTAGGTAGTATTCTACATAAGGCTCATTGTAAGCCAATCTTGAACGCCATACCAAGGTATCTGGTAATGCCTTTCGGTAAATCTCCGGGTAGTCAGCGCCATAAACTCGTCTCAACCAATAAAGGTATTCTAACCAGTAAACGTTTGTTACCTCGGTTTCATCCATATAAAAAGACGATACGGTAACACGACGCTGAATATTATTCCAGTCTTTCATCACCATCTCTTCGGTAGCTCCCATAGTGAAAGTTCCACCTTCGATGAGGATGAGTCCCGGACCCGTTTCTTGCTCGTAGTACGGCACTTTCTCGAATCCTCCGTTTTGAGGGTCGTTATAATTCCAACCCGTAGCATTGGATGATTCATAACTACATGAAGAACCAAAAATCAAAATGGCTCCAAATGCAGCGGCTGCGATAATTTTTCCTGAAAAAGTTTTCATGGGGAAAAGTGGTTTCTATGCAGGTTTCAACTAGAACAGAACTAGAATGCAGGACATTTTATTGCCCTGAATCTCTTTTTCTTCGGTCTGCAGTTAAAGTTAAAGGCAAACGATATCTCGTGCGAGCCCGCCGTCTCCGTAGTTAGGCGACTCGTGGTAAGGTCATAGCTATAACCGGTTTTGAATCTATCTGTTTCAACACCGAGAAGTATGATAAATGAATCCTCAAAACGATACCAAACACCACCGATCAGTGGCCCTTTCTGTATGTAAAGACCTAAATTGATCTGTTCGAAGTCGTATTGACGCTGATAAAGCACGTTAGGTGAAATGTATGTGTCTGTTTCACCTTTAATATCCTTACCTAGCGGCAATCTCGCACCCGCGTGAACGGTATATTTTCTTTCTAATGGTGCTTCTTGCACAATTAATGATTCATTCGGTTCAAACAAGTGGTGTACGGCTACACCCCCGAAGAAGGTTTCACTAAAGATTACAAAACCCGTGCTGAAATCAACATTATCGACCTTTCCACCTCTGGGAGTATCCTGTGTTTCGTAAATGAAACCACGTCTGGGATCAATTTGATCCCCAAATGTCAAACTTCCCCAATCCAGGTTTCTCTGGAAGTAACTGGCTTGGAATCCTGCTACCATTGAAACCTTATCACTTAAGGCGAGTTGGTACGAGTAAATTCCATTTACAGAAAATTGGGTCAATGTTCCCCTACCAGCGTTGTCGCTAAGAACATAAAATCCAAGTCCGCCACTTACAGCGTCTACATATTGATCGTACGACGCACTGGTAGTGACGAAATTACCGGAAAGTGCAGGCCATTGATTCCTGTAGTTAAAAACTACACGAGGACAAGTAGCCGTTCCTGCTAATGCCGGGTTAAGATAAAGTGGATTAGCATAAAACTGGGTGAAAGTCGGGTCCTGCGATTTTAGCTCGTTCGGCCTGAAGATCAGGCCGAAAAACAAAATCACAAATGCTGCCGGGATGTATCTACGCGCCATAAATGGTGGTAACAGTGCAGTTTTTTTCAAAGCTCCAAGTATACGAATTTTTTTATTCGCGGTTTCTTGAAACCATTACGGTTTAAAACAATATTTCGAATAGTACTCACGTTAATCGCGAGGTTTACGGTTAAAAATACTTCTTTCCTTTACGAAAGTCATTTCTTTTGCGGAGAAATTTCGTCCCAAGATTGTAATGTAAAGGGAACATATGTTATCTGATGGGTAAATATTTTGGTTACGCATTACTAGTTGTGCTGATTGGCGCTGAGTTGAGCGCTCAGAATAAAATTGTCGTCGAGTTGAATTGGCTCGAAGAGGATCGCCGGTTTGAAACTGTTGACGGGATAGAGAAAATTGTACCCACATTCGAAGGGGCCCATCATGATGGAGATTCAGAATTTCTGCCTCGTTATTTAGCAGTACTCGACATCCCTTCCAGATCAAGAATCACATGGGTGGATATCCTTCCCCTTTCTTTTAAGGATGGGCAAAGTGCTGGAATATCAGTGGAAGCCATTGAGGCGCTTCGATGGAACGTTAGGGAAGAACGGGGAAAATTGAAGTTGGTATTGGATTTTCTCCCCGTATCACAAACTGATGGTTCTTTTATCGAGAGCTTTGAGATCAATTATCGGACTTCACCTGATTATTCGAGAATGAAATCGAATGATTATGTTAACAGTAGTGTTCTTGCCTCAGGGGATTGGTACCGAATTGGGGTCACTGAAGATGGCATCTATCGATTGGGAAAAGATGAATTGGAACAGTTAGGAGTAGATGTCAGCTCTTTGAATCCTAGTTCGCTCAACATCTATGGAAATGGATTTGGCCAATTACCATATGATAATGGAATTGAACGTCCTGATGACCTTTTGGCTAACTCTATCTTGGTAGAAGGGGAATCTGACGGAATATTTGATGATGAAGACTACATTTTATTCTACGCAAAGGGACCCGATACGTGGAGTTACGATTCAGAATCGGGTCTTTACGATCACCACAAACACGAATATTCTGATACCAGCTATTACTTTATTGGTATAAACACAGGTAATCCCTCGAAGAGAATCTTAACGGTACCGTCAGCGGCAAGTGCAACTCAAGATGTTACCGGCTTTGATGATTATGCTTTTCATGAAGTAGATCGAGAAAATGTTTTGAAAAGTGGCAGAACCTGGTACGGCGAAAAGTTCGATGTTCAAACTACCTACACCTTTTCGGGAGAGGATTACACTTTTCAGAATGTAATTGAAAGCGAGCCTACCACATTAAGAGGTGATTTCATTTCCCGAACTACCGTGAACGGGTCTTGTGTTTTTCAAATGGGCTTGAATGGGGCTACCGCGGCGAAAAGCTATGGTGATGTCGGGACCTCTGTGACATCAGTATTTGCTTCAGACGGAGGTGGCCCAATAACCCTGGTGACTAACACACCCGCTCCCAACTTCAGTATTTCATTTACTTATCAAAAAAACACTCCCTCTGCCGTTGGATGGTTGAATTGGTTCAACGTAAATGTGAGGCGTGAACTGATCATGTCGGGTTCACAGATGAGTTTCAGAGATTCCAGATCAGTTGGACCTGGTGAAGTAGCATCTTATATAATAGGAAATGCACAATCAATTGATCGCATCTGGGATGTAACGGATCCAACAGAAGCTCGTGATGTCCAATATACCGTGGAGCAGGGAGTAGCTACGTTTAGAATGGCCTCAGATGAACTGAGAGAATTTATTGCCTACACGGGTTCATCTTTTTTAAGTCCTGCGCTCTTTGGTAGGGTTGGCAATCAGAATCTTCATGGAATTGGTTTAAATGGTGGCGTAGATATGGTAATTGTCACGCCTTCTCAATTCTCATCACAGGCGGAACAACTTGCCGAAATACACCGAAATCACCCATCTGATCCATTGAGTGTTGAAGTAGTCTTATTAAATCAGCTGTATAACGAGTTCTCTTCAGGAATACGAGACATCACGGCGATAAAGTGGATGATGAAGATGCTCTACGACCGTGCCAATGGAAATGAGGCCATGATGCCTCGTTATTTGCTCTTATTTGGCGACGGTTCATACGATAATAAGAACTTGAGTACGAACAATACTAACGTTATTCCTACTTATCAATCACTCAACTCTTTAAGTCCTGTTCGCTCGTATGTCAGTGATGATTATTTCGGTTTATTGTCTGATGATGAAGGAGAGTCTCCGATTGATTTAATGGATATAAGTGTGGGAAGAATTGTCGCAAAAAACTCTGCTGAGGCCAGTTCTGTTGTGAGCAAAATTGCTCGTTATCTTGAAACAGGAGCGGTATCAACCTGCAGCACATGTGATGGAGGAGCAACACCTTTCGGCTCGTGGAGAAATGTAATCACTTTGGTTGCTGACGATGAGGATAACAATGATCACATGCAAAAGTCGCGTACGATCAGCTCTCAAATAGAGTCATACACTAAAGTTTACAACTTGGAACGTGTTTTCACCGATGCCTTCCAACAAGTTGCCACCCCCGGTGGCGATCGATACCCCGATGTAAACGAAGCTATTGATCGAAGAGTAAGAAATGGTGCCTTCATTATTAACTATATCGGTCATGGCGGAGAGTTAGGATGGGCCCAAGAAAGGATTCTCGATATACCCACTATCCTGGACTGGGACAATACTTACCAAATGCCAATTTTCATGACGGCAACTTGCGAATTCACCCGATTCGATGATCCGCTCCGAACTTCAGCGGGGGAGTTTGTTTTACTCAATGCAGGTGGCGGTGGAGTGGCGTTATTATCCACCACGAGGCTGGTTTATTCCGGACCGAATTTCACCCTTAACAGAAACTTTTACGACGCACTATTTCAGCGGCCTGAAAATGAAACGGTGACTCGGTTAGGGGATGTTTACCGAGACTGCAAGAACAACTCTGTATCGGGAGGATTACCAAATCACAGAAATTTCAGCCTCATTGGAGATCCTGCCTTACCAATGGCTATTCCCGGATATGATATTGAAATGACTTCGTTGACCGATACCCTCGGTAATCCAATTGATACATTGAAGGCTTTGGGTGTCGCACGGGTTACCGGTAGAGTTGTAGGAGGCTCTGGTCAAACAATTTCTTCCTTTAATGGCTTGCTCGAGGCCACCGTCTACGATCGAGTGAAACAGAGAACAACACTCTCAAACGATGATGATCCTGTATTTACTTATCCAACTCAAGAAGATGTGATTTACCGTGGATTGGCAGAAACCGTGAATGGTGAGTTTACATTTGATTTTGTGCTTCCCAAGGACATTTCTTTTGCGGTTGATACTACCGCCAGAATTAGTTTCTACGCCTTCACGGGAGAAGAAGATGGATCGGGTTTTGCGGAAGGTCTGAGAATAGGAAGCAGAGACGAAAATGCCGTTGACGATGGCGAAGGCCCTGAAATCAGCCTGTTCATGAACGACGAGAATTTTGTTTTTGGTGGATATACGGATCGAGAACCTGTTTTGATCGCCAATATTTTCGACGAAAATGGTATCAATACAGTTGGAACCGGAATTGGCCACGACATCAGCGCTGTAGTTGACGGTGATATTTCAAATACGCTAATACTCAATGATTACTATTCCTCCGATCTCAATACATTTAAAAGTGGAACCGTGCGTTTTCCATTTGATGAATTGGAACCTGGAAATCATTCAGTTGAATTAACCGTTTGGGATGTCCACAATAATTCGGCGAAGTCTTTTATAGAATTTATCGTAGCTGATTCAGAAGAACTGGCAATTGAAAGGGTATTGAACTATCCCAACCCCTTTACAACTTACACTGAGTTTTACTTTGAACACAACCAAAGTTATGAGTTCTTAAATGTGCTTGTTCAAGTGTATACAGTTAGCGGTAAACTGGTTAAAACGATTAATACTGTATCTAATACGGATGGATTTCGTAATGAACCCATACCGTGGGATGGCAGGGATGATTTTGGAGACAAGTTAGCCACTGGGGTTTATGTGTATAAAGTATCAGTTTTAAACCCTTCTGGAGAGCGTGACGAAAAATTTGAAAAACTGGTAATTCTGAATTGATTCCGTTGAGCTTATCAAAACACTATATTTGCACCCCGCAAGAAACATTTTATGAATAACAAAGTCTTCATACTTGCAATTATGCTTTTGGCCTCAGCGGCTATAAAAGCTCAAAATCCGGTTGACTGTGCCGGTGCGGTAAATGGAAGTGATTGTGACGAATTACGCGCTATCACCACTGCGGTACCGTTCTTACTGATTGGTCCTGATTCCCGTTCAGGAGCAATGGGAGACGCAGGTGTTGCTATTAGCCCCGACGTTAATGCTCAACATTGGAATGCTTCAAAACTTGCATTTACTGAAGAAGAAATGGAATTCTCCCTTTCTTACAGCCCCTGGCTACGTCAGCTTGTAGACGACATGAATTTGGCCTATTTGGCAGGTTACAAAAAGATATCTAAAACTTCGGCAATTGGCGGTAGTCTAAGGTACTTCACTTTGGGAGATATTATTTTCACCGATATAAACGGTACTGAAATCCGTCCTTTTAGGCCTTCGGAATTTGCATTGGATGTGAGTTATTCGCTGCAACTTTCAAGTAAATTCTCGGGAGGTATTACAGCACGTTGGATTAATTCAAACTTAACGGGCGGTGTAAATGTAGGTGGAGCTGACTCAAAAGCTGCCAACGCATTTGCCGTTGATATTTCAGGTTACTACAACAACGAAGATCTTACTGTTGGAGATAAAGATGCAGCCCTTGCGTTCGGTTTGGTTTTCTCAAACATTGGTAACAAAATCTCATACACGAATACGGCACAAAGAGATTTCCTTCCGATGAATATGCGTTTGGGAACGGCATTTACCATTGAGCTGGACCAGTTCAACAAAATGACATTCACCTACGACGCAAATAAATTGCTCGTTCCTTCGCCGGCTTTATACGATCAAAATGATCCCACAAAAGTGATCGCAGGTCGCGATCCTGATGTAGGGGTGGCAGAAGCTATTTTTGGTTCATTCTCTGATGCTCCCGGGCGACCAATTCGTAATGAAGACGGATCTGTTGTGCTTGACTCTGAAGGAATGGCCGAGATAGAAGACGGTAGTGTTTTCCAAGAGGAACTTAGAGAAATCAATCACTCGATCGGATTTGAGTATTGGTATGCTGATCAGTTTGCCGTTAGAGGAGGGTGGTTCTACGAACACCCAACTAAAGGTAACAGACAGTATTTCACCATTGGAGCGGGATTTCGTTACAACGTATTCGGATTGGATTTGTCTTACTTGATTCCAACCGAGCAAAGAAATCCACTTGCCAACACGCTTCGATTTACGCTTCGGGTTGCTTTCGACAGCTCAGGACCAACGCCTGATAACACGTCGAATAACTAATGAAGGTAAAAGTCGGTTTCGGCTACGACGTTCACAAGCTTGTTGAAGGTCACCCTTTTGTTTTAGGAGGAATTTCCATTGATCATCACAGTGGCGCCTATGGTCATTCAGACGCCGATGTGCTTCTTCATGTCATTTGTGATGCCCTATTAGGAGCAGCAAATTTGAGAGACATCGGTTTCCAGTTTCCCGACACGGATCCCCAATACAAGGGAATAGATAGCAAAATCCTTCTCAAAGATTCTTATGCTCTGGTAAAGGAAAAAGGATATTCCCTTTCCAATATTGATTGTACCATCTGCCTTCAGCAACCAAAGGTTAATCCTTATATCCCACAGATGAAAACGGTTATAGCCGATTTGTTGGAGATTGATGAGGAAGACGTTTCAATAAAAGCTACTACCACTGAAAAGCTGGGTTTTGTAGGTCGCGAAGAGGGTGTTAGTGCCTATTGCGTTTGCCTGATTCAAAAGAATTAGCGGGAGTTTTCTATTTTGCGATTGAATGGAAGACAGAGAGATACATCTCAAATTCAAAGAATTTCCAAATAAATCGGAACTCGAACAGGAGGATCGACTACTCTTTGAGAAGGCGATAGCTGCAGCAGAATCGGCATATGCACCCTACAGTAAGTTCTCTGTTGGGGCTGCGGTACTCCTATCCAATGGAGAGATTGTTAAAGGAAGTAATCAAGAAAACATTGCCTATCCCAGCGGCCTTTGTGCTGAACGAGTGGCGCTTTTTGCCGCTTCAGCCAATCATCCCGGAGTTCCGATCGATGCGGTAGCGGTTACGGCAAAACTCCAACATCAAGAACCGGGAAGTAGTGTCACGCCTTGTGGAGCGTGTCGCCAAGTGATTCTGGAATATGAACGTCTTTTTGAACATCCGGTTAGGGTAATAACAGGTGCAATAGATGGTCCCATTTCGGTATTTGAAAATGCAAAATCGTTACTCCCGATGGCTTTTTTCGATAAGGGTATCGGAAAAGAATAGGTATTATCTAATTCTTGACTTTCATTCTCTTATTAGCATTGTATATTTGTGGCCCTTAAGTAGATTGAAATGGCAACAAAGACTACGGCGAAAAAGGCGCCTGCTGCACGCAAGGCTCCAGCGAAGAAGACTAAATTCTCTAAGGAGACTTACCTCCACTGGTATGAAAGTATGTTGATGATGCGCCGCTTCGAAGAGAAGTGTGGCCAATTATATGTTCAACAAAAATTCGGTGGATTCTGCCACTTATACATCGGTCAAGAGGCAATCTTGGCAGGTATGGTGTCTGCAATGGATAAAGAAGACCGCGTGATTACAGCCTACCGCGATCACGCACACCCAATAGCACTAGGGACTGATCCTAAATACGTAATGGCTGAGCTTTACGGTAAAACTACCGGTTTGAGCAAGGGAAAAGGTGGTTCCATGCACATGTTCGATAAAGAGCGCCACCTTTTTGGCGGTCATGGAATCGTAGGAGCTCAGATTGCTTTAGGTGCGGGTATTGCTTTCGCTGATATGTACCGCGATGAGAAGCACGTCACCTACACCTTTATGGGAGACGGCGCCGTGCGACAAGGAATTTTGCACGAGACGTTTAATATGGCGATGACTTGGAAGATTCCCGTGGTATTCGTTATTGAGAATAACAACTACGCGATGGGTACTTCCGTAGAGCGAACTTCAAATGTTCATACGCTGAGCGAGCTTGGAGAATCCTATGATATGCCTGCCCTTTCAGTAGATGCCATGCAGTGTGAAGAAGTTCATGAAGCTTTTGCAACAGCTGCTAAGCATGCACGCGATGGAAAAGGTCCTTTCCTTTTGGAGATGAAAACATACCGTTACAAAGGACACTCCATGTCCGATCCTCAGAAGTACAGAACTAAAGAGGAAGTTGAACAATACAAGGAGAAAGACCCTTTAACATTGGTGAAGAATACGATCCTCAAAAATAAGTGGATGACTGAAGATGACTTCACTGCCATGGATAAGAAGGTCAAAGCTGAAGTTGAAGAGTGCGTGAAGTTCGCGGAGGAATCACCTGATCCGAAACCGGAAGAGCTTTATGAAGATGTTTATTACCAAGAAGATTACCCTTACGTAAAAGAATAATAGCATTATGGCTGAAATCGTACGCATGCCCAAGCTTAGCGACACCATGGAAGAAGGCGTGGTGGCTGAATGGCACAAGAAAGTTGGAGATGAAGTGAAGTCGGGTGATGTGCTCGCAGAAATCGAGACCGATAAGGCTACCATGGAGTTCGAATCCTTCCAGGATGGATTCTTATTACATATTGGTGTCGCCGAAGGAGAGACAGCTCCGGTAGATTCTGTTTTGGCTGTTTTGGGAGATAAGGGCGAAGATATTGAAGGTCTCCTGAAAGAAGCCGCCAATGGAGCAGCAGCTGCCCCTGCTGAGGAAGCAGCGCCTGAACCACAAAAAGAAGCTGCACCAGCTCCTGTTGCTGAAGCGGCTCCTGCAGCTGCGGCTCCCCTTGCTGTACCTTCTACAAATGGACGTGTTAAAGCTTCTCCGTTGGCTAAAAGTATGGCTGCCGAGAAGGGCATCGATCTCAAACAAATTCAAGGTACGGGTGATGGTGGAAGAATCGTTAAACGCGATATTGAGAATTACACTCCTTCTGCTTATCCTGCGGCTGCTTCGGCAGGTGCTGTTGGTCAAGAGAGCTTCCACGAAGAGAAGGTATCTCAAATGCGTAAGGTGATTGCACGTCGCTTGGGCGAAAGTAAATTCGGAGCACCTCACTTCTATTTGACCATGGAAATTGACATGGCAAATGCCATGGCTTCTCGAAAAGCAATCAATGCTGCGCTGGAACCTGCCAAAATTTCTTTCAATGATATGGTGGTAAAGGCTGCTGCTGTTGCTTTGCGTAAGCATCCTGCAGTAAATGCTTCATGGTTGGGCGATACCATTCGCTACAATAACCATGTTCACGTGGGAGTGGCTGTTGCAGTTGATGAGGGATTACTTGTTCCCGTTATCCGATTTGCTGATTCAAAACCGATGGTTGCGATCAACGAAGAAGTCAAAGAGCTTGCCGGAAAAGCTAGGGACAAGAAACTTCAACCAAACGAAATGGAGGGCAATACCTTCACCATTTCAAACTTGGGAATGTTCGGTATAGAGGAGTTTACGGCTATCATCAATCCACCTGACGCTTGCATTATGGCTGTAGGGACTATCGTTGAGAAACCTGTTGTGAAAAACGGTCAGATAGTGGTAGGTCATACGATGAAAGTGACACTTTCTTGTGATCACCGAGTGGTTGACGGAGCGGTAGGTTCGGCTTTCCTCCAGACTTTCAAAAAGTACATGGAGAACCCGGTGATGATGCTGGCGGACTAGGTTTGGATAGTGGATAGTCGATAGTCGATAGTCGATAGTCGTTATTCGTTGTGCGTTGTTCGCAGCGTGTTCAGGAGAGAATTAGGTTTTTAGTTGTCCTCCTCCAAGGGAGGAGGTGGCGCCGACAAGCATAGCTTTCGGCGACGGAGGTGGAATTATGGTTTACCTCACAACAGCCACCTGAAACTCGAATTGCTCGATCTGTCCTGCTAATCCCCTCGCAACCAGCACAAGTGTATAGGTTCCTTCAGCTAGCTCGGAATCCGGACTCCAGATTTCTACTTCTTGAACAGGATTTGTCTCCTCTCCCAAAGCCACCTCATTTCCCCAGCGGTTAAAAATCGTCCATCGGCAAGAAGCAACTCCCTGAATTTGTGCGATTAAGCGATCGTTTCGTCCATCCCCGTTCGGTGAGATGACATTGGGCATTAAGACTTGAATACCGGGTTCAACTCTTAAGATAAAAGTGGCGGTATCTGCACATGTCAACTCATTGCGGAAGGCAATCAACGTGATTTCGTAAGAACCCGAATCTGTAAAGGCATAAAGTAGATTCTCGCTTTCTGAGGTCGGAACGCCATCGATTAACCATTGATATGCCGTCGCTTGGTTGGAATTGTTGTTAAAAAAAACGTCTAAGGGCGAAAATCCCGATTCGGGGTTGGCGGTAAAATCAGCTACCTGTATGGGATTCAACGGAATGGTAACCGTAGTATCCCACTCACAACCCACGGCTGAATTGATGCGAAAATCATATTCTCCGGGAGCCAGGTTTTGTACGACTCCTGAAAATTGGAATTCGTCATCGAGCCAGTGGGTAAAAGGAGCATTGCCCGCCGGGTTGAGTGCCCGAATCTCACCCGAGTTTTCGGGGCAAAAAGAGGAGGTTAGGTCAAAATTGGCAGGACGAGGGATGTCATTTACTTCGATAAAGATGGGGATGGTTTGGCTGCAACCGGGCTCGGCTTCGTTCCACATTTTTACCATATACCAGCCGCTGCTATCGGCAAAGCAGAGCGGGTTGGCACTGGTGGAATCGCTCAGCCCCGCGGCCTTGCTCCATTCAAAGTTTTCGTATTCATCCGTGGTGGTGATCTGAACCGTATCGCCCCGACAGAAGGAATATCGCCGGGGAACTTCACCCAAATCAGGAAGCACGGTACAATCCGGGGTGTAGGTGAGGAAGAAGGCTGGATGAGGATTACCCCTTGCAAAAGAAGTAGGATAACTAATAGCTGTTAAAAAAACTTGTTGTTCCGCCTCATCTGTTAAATATTCATTGATAACTGCAATACCATCTGAATCTTCTACTGTATTATTAGGAATGTCATCATCCAAACCGAATAATTGTCCATTTTCGTAATAAAAGTGACCTCTAACTCCACTATTAAATGGAGCGGATCCTGGGTTCGTGTTGTCTGCACCACCAATATTGCCTAAAGAACTTCCATTTATACCAATTAAGCTTCGATCTTCTTCGAAATCATTGATCCTGTCCGAATAAATCGCGAACCCCAAATCGCTTATGGGATCAAATGAGGGCTTAGGGAAATAATAATTTTGCGATGCATTCTGGTTTTGATTCGCTGTGTAAATTCGAAGACACACAGGTTCAATAATTGTTGGGCTTTCATATAGAAAAACACACATCACACTCCACCAGCCAGTATTAATTGGCTCTCCACCCTCAAAAGCATCGAGAACAACGGAAATACTATCCTCCACAATATCAATACTATTGGTAATATCAATGCCATGTACAGCGAATTGACCAATAGGTGGTGCATCAGGTAGTTCAACTCCAATTTGACTGGACATATCAAGGGATATGGATTCCCCGTTTAAAAATATCTCATTGTCTACTGGCCGGCCATAGCGGTAAGTAAAAGCGAATGCTCGTATTAATTCGAAGTCTTCTTCCCAATGAAATTGAAATTTTCCGTCAATTGGTCCAAGTGAACCCGTTATACCAGCAGCAGTGACTCCACCAACGAAACACTCCTCAACAAAAAGGTCTTGAGCGGATACAGATAGTATCCAACTCAAATTGCAAAATATCAAAATCCATCGCACTCTGCTCATAGTGTTAAAAGTTTTTGCTCTTAACTCTTGTGAATTTCGGATTTTTTTTTTGAAATTTATAACAGACGAATTAAAACCTCTAAAACTATGAAACGGAAAATCCTTCCACTGAAGGCGATTATCGCTTTCGCTTACGTGTATTTTTTCTTTAACACCGTTAGCGCACAAAACCCTTTTTGGACTTTTCCAGAGGAAGGGTTCGATAATCAGAATGGAACAACTTTGTTAAACCTCCCAATAGACGACTATATGGGTCAGGAGGCGGACTACATACATGCGGGACTTCGCGATCCCTACCAAGAGATCATGTTCTTTATGCTCGATGGCAAACTTTACAATGAATCGGGTGTAGAACGCGCTGAATTTGACGATGGCACTCAGTTAATAAAAGGAACCAGTGAAGCTTTAATTGTTCCCCAACCGGGAAGCTGCAATCGCTTTTACATTTTTCAGGGCGAACCAAACGGAGCCGCCCAAGGTTCTGAGTTTCCTCATTTCTCGATATACGACGATACGTTAAATACTTTATTAGAGGCTGATCCACAAGGTGTCTACAAGTCGTCTTGGAATATGGTTTCAGACCTGACGTTGATTTCAGATACCCAATGGGGAAATGCAGATCACGGGGTAAAAGGAGTTCATTTTGCTGCTACCCGTCAATTCGGCGATAGCACCAGATGGGTTTTCGTTTCCAATAATAACAGTGTATTCAGGTTTAATCTCGATTGTGACGGACTTACCGGTCTGGTTTGGGAGTATGAACTTTTTACAGGATTTGATGATTTGGTTGAGAATGGATGGCGCAGCGAAATGGAGCTTTTTGAAGATACAGCCAATAATGTGGTAAAAGTTGCCACACCGTACTTCAAGCAAGACGCAATCTTGGGTGATATTAAAATTGCCACGTTTGACATTGATTCAATAACGGGTAATGTAATTACTTCAAGCAGGGTTGACATTCCTTTTGAGAATCAAACAAATCAAAGCCCGACTTACGTTCATGGATTGGAGTTTTCACCTAATGGCAAGCTGCTTTACATTATCCATGATCCCTTTCCGAATTACCCCAGTCCGTTTAGCTATTATGACTTCGTATCAGGGACATTAACAAATCTCAATTACACAGATATTGCCAACTTTCAGAACTCTCAATTGCAATTAGCGGGGAACCCATTGAATTATACCATTTATGTCGCGGGCGCAACCCATTTGGGTGCGTTGAGTAATCCTAATACACCAAGTCCCTTAAGTTGGAATCCTACGGCAATCCCGTTGGCGGGAGGGTATTCATCAAATTTCGGAGCGCAATCCGTTTTTTCATCTCAAGACGAAAAAAGAATTATACCCGATCAGATTGATTACATGTTTTACGATGCAGCCTTTATTGAAGCTTCATGCGATTGCTGTTATAAATATGCCTACAACGGACCGAAGCAAGATACCAGCCGTTTTGTGTCGACAACAGAGAATTGGGCGCCGGGAATCGGCGGTAACCCATGGAATGCTTTGGCGACTGACACCATTTTTATTCGCGATTCCATTTTTGTAGAAAAAGGTGCCAATCTGGAAATTCGCGATCTAAATTTCAGATTTGCCCGCGATGGTGTTATCGTCGTTGATAGGGGAGATGAAATCACTCCGGGAGGTATTTTAACCATAACCGATTCTACTCATATTACCTCTGATTTTCGTTGCACCGATTTGAATTACGTTTGCCGAGATTCGCTTGACGATAAGTGTGAGGAACGTTTTTGGCAGGGAATACGGGTTGAGGGATATGATGATCAAGCTCAGAGCCTTTTTAATTCTGTTCAAGGAAGATTGAACATGGATGAAGGGAGTACAATCGAGTATGCCCAAATCGGGATATTGGCAGGCCATGAAAACTTTAATGGGTACGGCGGAGGAATTGTTCGGATCTCAGATAGCAAAATAAAGGACTGTCCGATCAGCGTTCGATTCGAAGGTTATATTGCAAATGACGGGAGCGGAGGAGAGCTCTTTAATTTGGCTCGTATTAATAACATGAACTTCACCTGGACCTTCGATCTTTTGAACTTCGAGAAAATCACCCCGGATGTACATGTCGACATTATTCGATCTAGTGGGATTTTTCTGAGAGGAAATACGTATCAAAATGAGGCTTGGGCCTTATATGCAGTAAAAAACCGTGGGGTAGGAGTCGACGCAATAGACTCGAGAGTGAACATTAGTTATCTCTGTAATGAACCTATACCTGCTAATCCCTGCCAATCTCCCGAGGTAAGACCAACCTTTTTAAACCTTTCCATCGGGGTGCTAGCCTCGTCGGTGAGTTCTACCAGAACGCTTTACACAGGCTATGGAGAATTTGAAAACAATAATGTGGGCATCCAAACTTCAGCTTTGATAAATCCTGAATTACTGGACAATGAGTTCAGAGTTCCAAACCTCGATGATGCATCGGGTATATTTTTACTTTCTTCTACAGGGTATGTAGTAGAGAACAATTCGTTTACCTCGATGGCGCTTTCTCCTGTTAACTATAATTTGGGGATTCGTATTTCCGCTTCCGGGCCTGCAATCAACTACATCTACAATAACTTTTTTGAGGATATCACAATTGGTATTGGAAGTGAATTAGAGAACGCAGATTGCGTCTCGGTTTATCAGGAAGGTCTAAGATGGAAATGTAATCGCTTCGACCAGTTCGTGCCGTACGCGGATATCTATGTTCACTCAGGGAATACGAGCAATGAACAAGGCGAATGTTCTCCTTTGGGAGAACCTGCAGGAAATATTTTTAGTCATACCCCGAATGGAGGGCACGATATAAGAGTAAGAGAGGCCGAGTTAATTCTATGTAACAGTATTACATTTGACATAGAGTATAACTACCATGATGTGACTGGTTCAACTAATCCCCTGGTAGTAAGATTGGAACCGTTGACATTTACACCCCTCCGAGTTAACCCTCAAATGTGTCCGGGAGATTTTCCTAGTCTTAGTGATTGTCCGATCCAGAGTTCTGGTGCACCTCCAGGCAAAGGAACGGCTGGTGTAGAGGGGTCCGGTAAGAGTAATGATGAAGAATCTATGTCCATGGAAGATTTTGCACTAGCATTAAGCCAGATGCACGGAGAATTATTAAGCCTGCAAGGAGAAGACGGAGTTACGAGTGTCAAGGAATCCCTGACGGATTTATGGAATTCTTTAATCTCGGCTTTTCAAGCTGATACGTTGAACGCATTTCCGAAAGATGCCGTGTGGAATTTGTTACAAGAAAATCAGCCTGATTTTGTTGCGGGACGATTTGCATCCGCCTTGGCCATGGAACTCAATCACGCAATACCCGAATGGGTTTCGACTAAGAATAACTCGGATCCCGCTTTATCCGATATTGCAATCTCATTTTCGGATGCAAGCTTGCCCGATTATTTGAGTGATTTGGTAGAAGAAGACCAATTGAATTACTTGTCCAATGTCACCGCTTTGGTTGAATTGTATCATCAAATGGATTCCAGATATTTTCCTACGCCGCTTAATTTGACGGATGAATTGCCGGAATCCTACGGAGATAATGATGGAAAGAACAATTCTGGTAGCGGTATCAATGGAAATGATGTGCGAATCATCCCCAATCCTTTCTCTGATAATTTTCAAGTTTTGATCGAATCAGGTCTTGAACATGAGTCTTTCCAATTCCGCATTACTGATTTAATGGGAAGACTTGTCTTGGAAGGGCAAACAAATGCCTCATCGGGATATTTCATTGATGGTTCTACTTTGCAAAAAGGGGTGTACATTATAAATGTGTTCATTGCAGGAAGAACGTTTGCTTCCGAGAAGATTATCAAGGTGAACTAAGTCCCAAATTTTAAATCTCCAAGCCTCTTTATTTTTAAAGAGGCTTTTTTATTTTCGTTTTCTGAACTAGTTCGAAAACGAAAATAAAATTTCAGCCTG
>CAZWQX010000045.1:0-25406 GCA_964635965.1 uncultured Cryomorphaceae bacterium | reverse complement strand
ATGTGCGCAAATTATACATACCACAACTCCGGAGGCAATGGTCTCAATTGATCCTTCTCATGAGAAGGTATTTAGTGAGCTACCCGTTTTAAAAAACTATTCAGCAATCGGGATCGGTCCGGGATTGGGCACCTCTGAAATTGCTGAGCGGACTTTAAAACTGTTGATTCAAGAAATCAAGGTCCCGCTTGTAATGGATGCAGATGCTCTGAATCTGTTGGCCAAAAATCCAACTTGGCTTCCATTCTTGCCGAATGGAACGATACTTACTCCTCATCCCGGAGAATTTGCCAGACTCATCGGCAAGAATCAGTCACACTATGAGAATCTTCAGTCGCAGATTGAACTCAGTAAGAAGTACGGAATCTACATACTTCTTAAAGGAGGAAAGAGTAGTTTAAGTTTGCCTGATGGACGAGTGCTCATTAATGATACCGGAAACCCGGGGATGGCAACCGGAGGGATGGGTGATGCGTTGACAGGAATTATTACGGGTTTGTTGGCTTCGGGATACGGACCTATGCATGCCACTGCCCTCGGAATGTTCATTCACGGTAGAGCAGGAGATATTGCTTTGGATAGCCAAAGTCAAGAATCGCTATTAGCTGGTGATGTTATTCAATTTCTCGGAAAAGCTTTTCGATCTTTGGGGCATGAATCTTAGATTTTTTTCAATTGTCCTTCTCTCACTCGTGATAGTGGCTTGTTCTGATGATCCTAAGCAAAATTCAAGAGCAATTAAGCGTTCTTCTTCATCAAATTCAGGTCCTTCTTTTCGAATTAGACTGCTGAATGCTCAGGGTTTGGTGTGGGGAGATAGCCTTTCCTTTGAAGTAAAATCTGACGACGAGGAAATGGCCATTGAACAGCTGGAAATCAGCTCGGAAACAGGGGGAGCCATCATTATCGATGGGAAAACAGATCGTTTCAGTATTGCGAGCAGTGTAGCGGGTGGAGGTGAAGTAACTTTGAAGTTTAGGGCGAGTTACGGCAATGGAAAAGAGACAACCAGGTATAAAGAGATCCTTATTAAACCTCGCAAAGAAGAGAATAGATGGAAATTTGAAGTAGTAGACAAATACCCACACGACGTGAGCTCATACACGCAAGGTTTCCTAATCAAGGATGGATTTGTTTACGAAGGAACAGGTAATTATGGAGAGTCCAAATTGCGAAAACTGGATTTAAGGTCAGGGAAGGTCTTTCAGGAGCGATCGATGAGCGATGATGTTTTTGGTGAGGGAATAACCATAAGAGATGGAAAGATTTTTCAATTGACATACAAATCGGGAAGAGGTTATCTCTATAATGTGGAGACATTCGATTTAATCGATGAGTTTTCTTACTACACCAAAACAGGTGAGGGATGGGGGCTTACTCATAATGACACCTGTTTAATTCTCTCAGATGGATCTTCGATACTTTACTTTCTTGATCCTTCCTCATTGGAAGAAAAGGGGAGACTGAACGTTTATACGAATGACGGGAACGTAAGCAGATTAAATGAATTAGAATATGTTGATGGCACCATTTATGCGAATATTTATACTGAGCCTTTTATTGTGGCCATCAACGCAAAAAGCGGTGAGGTTACCGATTTATATAATGCCCAAGGTATAGTAGATCCATCTGAGGCAAATCAAAGCATGGACGTGCTCAATGGTATCGCGGTAAACCCTATGTCAGGAAATTTATTGCTCACGGGAAAGTATTGGAGCAGGATTTATGAGGTGAACCCAACTCCCTTAGGAGGTGATTAAACTTCCAATTCGCCTAATCCCTGTCGAACGATTTCAGGATCTCTCTCGGTTAGGTCTACGACCGTAGATGCCTCATTTCCGCCGTATCCTCCATTTATAACGACGTCAACTTGTTTGCCGAACTTCTCATGTATAAGCTCAGGATCTGTTGAATATTCCAAAATCTCGTCGTCGTCGTGTACCGATGTGGCAATAATCGGGTTTCCGTATTCTTGAACCAATCCTCGGGCAATTTTATTATCAGGTACTCTGATACCAATGGTCTTCTTCTTGTTTTTGAAGATTTTCGGAACGCTTCCAGTCGCGTTCAGGATGAATGTGAATGGTCCCGGAAGGGATTTTTTCATCAACTTGTAATCTGGAGTATCAATTCTTGCGTACTCAGAAATGTGGCTCAAGTCGTAACAGATGATTGAAAAATTGGCTTTTTCAGGTTTGATGCCCTTAATGGCTGCAACACGGGCGACGGCTTTTTGATTCATCATATCACACCCGATTCCGTAAATGGTATCCGTAGGATAAATTATTACCCCTCCGTTTCTAAGAATTTCACTTACCTGCCTAATTCTTTTAGGATCTGGATTCTCCGGATGTATATTCAGTATCATTACGGTTGCTTTATAAACGAATGTAACTATTTAGACAAAAAAAAATCCGCGAAGCCAGTCGCGGATTTCCAATTTTCCAATATTTATATTCAGACTGTAGCTGCTTTTTTGTGATCGGCAAGAAACTTCTCCAATCCGCTGTCGGTTAAGGGGTGTTTCAAGAGTCCCATAATTGCGCTAAGAGGACCTGTCATCACATCTGCTCCAATTTCTGCGCAATTCATTATATGCATGGTGTGCCTAACCGAGGCCGCCAGAATTTGGGTTTCATAAGCATAATTGTCATATATCAATCGTATTTGCTCAATTAGCTGTAGACCATCCGTTGATATGTCATCCAGTCTCCCAATGAACGGAGAAACATAAGTGGCGCCGGCCTTCGCGGCGAGAAGGGCCTGACCAGCTGAAAAAACCAACGTGCAATTTGTTTTTATTCCTTTCTCTGTGAAGTACCGCAGTGCCTTTACTCCATCTTTGATCATAGGAACTTTTACAACGATATTTTTATGGAGTTTGGCAAGATTTTCACCTTCTGCAATTATTCCTTCAAAATCGGTAGAAATAACTTCTGCACTAACAGGTCCATCAACAATATCACAAATGTCAAGGTAGTGTTGAATGATGTTTTCCTGTCCTGTAATTCCCTCTTTCGCCATAAGAGAAGGATTAGTAGTTACTCCATCCAGAACTCCAAGATCTTGGGCTTCTTTAATTTGCTCCAAATTCGCCGTGTCAATGAAAAAACGCATAGTATCAGATTTGTGTTGCAAAAGTAATCATCCCGATCAGGTTTTTGCCCTCGCGAATGCTGCTTGTGAATAAAAGTGGGGGAGGTTTTAATAAATACAAAACCCGGACGTATCCGGGTTTTGCATGCTATGAAATGTATGCGTTGGGCTATGAACCAATTCGCAAGCCAAATCTAAGTTTTGTCAAGTGAGTTAGCAAATTTTATTCACTTAAAACGGTTGAAATGAAAGGGCTTAATTTGTAAATTATTGAAAATGTGTTGTTTGTACGTCTATTTTCAGCCTTAGCACTAGCTTGAGGATCGCTGATTTGCGCTTATTTTTAAATTTTCACCAAAGAAAAAAGCCGATCATTTGATCGGCTTTTAAATATCTTTAAAACGAGTGTTAGGCTGCTGCTGCTTCTCCTTCCTCGCTTGTAGATGCGATAGCGATAGTGTAAACTACCAAACCGAATCCAATTTTGTTAACTGCATCGGCGATGTTGTAGAAAAGGTCTACGTTAGACGCTTCCCATCCTAGAGCGGTGTTCAACCAACCACCTGGCATACACATGTAACCAATTGGATAGATTGCCCAACCTACTAGAACAAACCATGCTAATGTCTTGATTCCTCTTAATACAGTAGGGCTTGCACTTTCGGCTAGTTGTTTAACCTCACCGAACCAAGCGGTATACAAAATGTATACGTAACCTAGTGTAGAAAGAACACCATACATTACACTGTGAGTTGTGGCTCCATCAGCTGCAGTTCCGTCAGGATTTAGAGGAACAAAAGCTTCACCGATGTAACCGAAAACCAACATCCATACAGATGCAATAATTAGTTTCCAAAGCAAGCTGGCTTTAGCGCCTGCAGGTTTCGTGAGAAGATAGAACTCAACACACATCAAGGGAACTGTAAGCGTCCAATCAATGTAACGCAGAGCTGTAGGATTCTCGCCAGTAGCTGCATAGTAATCACGCATGTAGTAGTAGTGCACTGCTGCAATACCTGTGATCAATCCACTAACCAACAAACTGGTTTTCCATTTGCCGGCTACCCGGCCCCTCTCGAAAAAGAAAAAGATTGCTGCCGCAAACATCGCCATGTAACCTGTGAAAAAGGTAAACGCGACTGGGTCGTCGGCCGGGATGGTAAGAACATCCAATAAAACTGCCTTCATTTTTTGTTAGATTTTAGGTTTGACATTCTTAACATGTGTTAAATAGTTTTGTTTAGGAAATAGATAAAAAGGTTAAACAAAATGAATTTTATTCTTCTCTGGATTTATACAGAATCCCTCTAAATAGTCGAATTATGTAGATAAATACCTTTATTTTTTCGACGAAACGAAATAAATTTGATCATCTATAATTAACCGTAGTGATGAAGAAAATTTCGTTTATACTCTTTGCCGTTTTTGTTTTTGTGTCATGTCAGAAAGACGAATCTTCTGATGATCAAGTACCACAGAGCTCTCAAGTGAAGTCGTACAATGGTGACTTCCTTCAAGATTACATTACCTTAACCTGTAAGGTCACCCAAACCACGGATGGTTTTTTCCCCACACAAGCCGCGAGGGCATATGGCTACATCGGAGTTACCGCTTATGAATCTGTTGTTTATGGAATTAACGAGTCGAATAAGCTCGAGGGGCAACTCAATGGTTTTCCCGAAGGGAGTATTCCTGATCCCGTAGAAGGGGCTGTTTATAATTGGGCAATTTCATGCAATGCAGCCACAGCTGAAATGATGCGAAAGATGTTCGAATTAAACATATCCGATGAAAACCTCCAGGAAATAAATGACATGGAAGCCCAGAATTTGGTGACCCTAAGTCAAGGACAATCGCAAGAGATTATCGATCGGTCCATAGCGTACGGTCTTTCCGTAGCTCAGGCTATTTATGATATATCAATGACAGATGGTGGTCATGAATCGTATCTGGATCCTTTTCAATTACCTTACGAATTAGCAGATGATGACTATTGCTGGGTGCCAACTGATGAAGTAACGCTCAACCCGCTTTCTCCTTACTGGAAGAATAATCGTTCAATGATCGCGGGTATTGTGGATGATAGTCAACCCGGAGCCCATTTGCCCTTTTCAAGTGATCCTGAGTCTGATTTTTACGGACAGGCAATGGATGTATATAATCAGGTTACAAACCTCAATACCGATGAAGAAAGAACAATTGCCGAATATTGGGCGGATGATCCTTTTGATACCTGTACTCCGGCCGGGCATACCTTCAATATCGTGAACCAATTGTTAACGGAGTCCGGCGCGACTTTGGAAAAAACTGCAGTAGGACTTGCCATGATGTCCGTGGCGGAAAACGACGCTTTTATCGCCTGTTGGAAGACCAAGTACGATTATGTCTTAATACGCCCGGTTAGTTACATCCAGCAGTACATTGATTCTGATTTTGAGACTGTAATCGGCACACCTCCCTTTCCTGCATACACTTCAGGTCACTCGGGTGAAATCGGTGCAGGAATTAAGGTATTGATTCACCTTTTTGCCGAGCAAAATGGAGACTACACATTTACTGATCTAAGCCAATTACAGTATGGATTCTCAGCAAGAACCTATGACAATTTTTATGAAATGGCTGATGAATGTGCTCTTTCCCGCTACTATGGAGGAATTCACTTCGAGATGGATAATTCTAAAGGTCTTGATTTAGGTTTTGCCGTTGGTAATGCCGTTGTCAATGACATTTCCTGGCCTGATAATATTCAGTAGAACCTATGCGCGGTTTTTTGATTTTAACCATTGGAGTAGCACTATTTTGCTCTTGTGAAACAGCTTCTGAGTCTGCTGCAGATTCTTTGGAGGAAGAGTCTTTTCAAGAATTGGTGGAGATGCATTGTCGTGCCAGAATTCTGAAAAACGAAAGATTTGCTCTGGCAGAAGAGATGAGGAATAGACCTGACTCAATGGCTAACTACGATAGTATTCGTACAGCGAAATCCTCTATGAGTAGAGCGCTCTCTGATAGTATTCGCGAGAAACTAGGAGAATTGTCCGCTAAACTCAGTGTTGAAGAGAAAAGGGCTTTTAACGAAAAGGTCGAGGCCGAGATCAAAAAGCTGGATTGCGAATAGTTAATCGATTCGCTCGTAACTAGTCCTGATTCCCTTGATCAGGGAGGAACTAAACCCGTAATGCTCCATTTCGTTCAGGCCGGCGATTGTACATCCTTTTGGGGTGGTTACTTTGTCAATTTCACTCTCCGGATGTGTTCCTCTCTCGATTAATAATTCCGCCGCCCCCTTTACGGTTTGCATCACTATGGTTGTAGCCGTTTTCGAATCAAAACCTATTTCTATCCCTCCTTGTACCATGGCACGGATGAAGCGCATCACATAGGCAATCCCACAGGCACCCATCACTGTTGCCGCATCCATCAGTTCTTCTTGGATAAAAACTACTCTGCCCAATGCAACGAAAATTGACTGAATCGCATCGGTTTGCTGGGGTCCCGCATGTATTTGGCAAATACAAGTAAGCGACTCTTTGACATCGGCCGCCGTATTAGGCATTGCCCTGAATAATGGAGTTCCTTTTGGCAATGTTTCACTTAGTGGATTTAAGCCTACACCTGTCACCACGCTAACTATCATGTGTTTTTTAGGATTGATGTTCTCACTTATTTCATCGAGAATGGTCAACACATTGTAAGGTTTCACTGCCAGGATAACAACATCAGATTCTTCAACACATTTCTTATTGTCCGAATGAACCGAAATTCCCAATTCAGAAAATTCTTCAAGAGCAGTGGTATTTCTTCGAGTTAAGGTTAGGCTTTCTGCAGGATATCCTCCATCCAATAATCCTTGTGCCATTGCTTTCCCCAGATTGCCAGCTCCGATTATTCCGATTTTCAAACCCTCAATTTTCATGGTAATTGTATTTAAGTTCAAATTAAGTCAAAAAGCCTGATTGTCCTGCCCTTTTCTTAGATTCACCTCGTTCATGAAAACCGATAGAAAATCGAGTAAGCTTCCTGCTTCACTGCTGGAGGTTTTTGGTGATCGCCTACACCAAGACAACCTTTCGAAGGTGATTTATGCCACCGATGCTTCTGTTTATCGAAAGATTCCCTTAGGAGTGGTTTATCCGAAGACGACTGAGGAACTATCAGAATTGGTGAAAATCTGCGCTGAAGAGAAAATTTCAATTGTGCCAAGAACAGCAGGCACATCTTTGGCCGGGCAATGTGTGGGAGAAGGTCTGATTGTCGACATGTCGCGGTATATGACGGAAATCCTCGAAATCAATCAAACAGAAAAATGGGTTAGGGTGCAACCTGGCGTAATAAGAGACCAGCTAAATGACAGCCTCAGACCGTATGGACTTTTCTTTGGTCCCAATACATCGACAGCTAACAGGTGCATGCTTGGTGGGATGGTTGGAAACAATTCCTGTGGGACGACTTCTATCAGATATGGCACTACGAGGGATAAGGTGGTGGAATTGGAAGTGATACTCTTCGACGGTAGCAAAGCCAAATTAAAAGGAATGGATCCTTTCCTAAATCCAAAGGGTAGTCGAGATAGCAATACGTTATCTGATATTATCGATCAAACAGCTCGATTACTCGAACCAGTTGAAGTTCGCGATCGAATTAAAGCGGAATTCCCTAAGAAAGAAATTCATCGAAGAAATACAGGATACGCATTGGATGTATTGGTTCAAATGCTACCATTTAATACAAATGGTGATGAGTTCAATCCTTCTAAATTGATCGCGGGTTCTGAAGGTACCCTTTGTTTGGTTTCGGAGATTAAAATCAAACTCGATGATTTACCTCCACCGGAAGTTGCTGTGGTTTGCGCCCATTTTGAATCGATTCATGAAGCTATGAGAGCCACCGTAGTGGTTATGGAGAAACAGCCGTTTGCTTGTGAAGTAATGGACAAAACGATTCTCGATTTAACAAAAGGGAATCCTGAGCAGGCAGGAAATCGTTTTTTTGTTCAAGGAGATCCTGGCGCCATTTTATGTATTGAGTTGAGATCGAATGGCCCTGATGATCTTAACCGACAGGTTGAAAGTTTAAAAAGTGACTTGACCGAAGTAAAGCTTGGATATTCATACCCAGCTGTGTATGGCAATGAAACGGAGCGAATATGGAAGTTGAGAGCCGCGGGCCTCGGTGTACTGAGCAACTTGAAAGGCGAGGCCAAGCCGATAGCTTTTGTTGAGGATACTGCGGTAGATCTTTCCGATTTGCCCGATTACATCGAGGATTTTGAGAAATTAATGGAATCCCATGGTCAAAAGGCAGTTTACTACGCACATGCTGGCGCGGGAGAACTTCATTTGAGACCGATCCTAGACCTAAAATCAAAAGAGGGTAGAAGAGAGTTTCGTCGAATTGGAGAGGATTCAGCAAAGCTGGTTAAGAAATACAGAGGCTCATTGAGTGGAGAACATGGTGATGGAATTGCTCGTTCTGAATTCATCAAAGAAATGGTTGGTGAAGCAAATTATGCCTTGATGAAAGAAATCAAGCGCATCTGGGACCCTCACAACATCTTTAACCCGGGAAAGATTATTGATCCACATCCAATGGATGCGGATTTTCGATATGATGAAGGTCAGAGACCCTTCGCCTATTCTACACATATTGATTTCTCTGATTCAGGTTCGATGCTTTCAATGGCTGAAAAGTGCAATGGATCAGGTGATTGCCGGAAATTACCGGAGACGGGGGCTACCATGTGCCCGAGTTATCAAGCTACCAGGAACGAAAAAGATTCAACTCGTGCCAGGGCGAACGTTTTACGTGAGAGTTTGACTAAGTCGCGGCATCCTTCTTTTCCGTTTGATAGTGATGATATCCATGAGGTGCTTGACTTGTGTCTTAGTTGCAAGGCGTGTAAGAGTGAATGTCCCAGTTCGGTGGACATGTCACTTCTGAAGATGGAGGCAGATTTCCAATATTACAGAAGAAATGGATTTCCTTTGCGTAGTCGTTTTTTCGGTCATTTTCATCGAATGGCTGCTTTTGGTTCAAAATTCTCTCGAATCAGCAATTACATTTTGCATTCCTCAATTGGAAATGGGGTAAAGAATTACATCGGTGTAGCACAGGAGAGATCGATGCCTCCCTTCGCCGGCACAAGTGCAACGAGAATCCTCAAAGGAAAGAAGCAAAAAAAGCCTGATTTCGTTCTTTACATAGATGAGTTTACTCAATATCTCGATTCCAAAGTTGCTCGGGATGCGGGGCAATTCTTTAATCGTCTGGGATATACATTCAACGTTGTCTATTCTCCTTCAGCAAGATCATATCTGTCCAAGGCAATGCTTATTCAAGCAAGAAAAATGGTTGAAAATTGCATTGAAAATCTTTCTGAAGCCTTAGAGAATGATCTGCCTATTGTGGGACTCGAGCCCTCGGCAGTGTTGGGCTTTCGCGATGAGTTTGAGAAATTGGTTGGAGAAGAACTAAAAGGTAAGGCTCGAAGGTTGGGAGAATTGTCTGTGACTTTTGAAGAGTTTGTAGCGAATGAGATTCAAAAAGGGAAAATCAGGAAAGAGTCGTTCACCGAAGATCAAAAGCTAATTGAGGTTCACGTTCACTGTCATCAAAAAGCCTTGTCTCATCCAAAGTATAGCCTCGAAATCTTAAACTTTCCGATAAATTACCAAGCGAGGAAAATCCCCGCGGGTTGCTGCGGAATGGCCGGTAGTTTTGGTTATGAACGTGAACATTTCGAAATCAGCCAGAAGATTGGAGAGCAAATTCTCTTTCCCAGAATCAGGAGTTTAAATTCTAATACCCTTTTGGTTGCAGCAGGTACCAGTTGCAGGCATCAAATCTTAGATGGGGTTCAAAGAGAAAGCTTACACCCTGTTCAAGTACTTTTAAAAGCATTGAAGTGAAAAAAGCTCCCCAAAGAGGGGAGCTTGACGAGATGAAGATGCTTGTGGTTTCTTTAATGCCTAACCACTCGGGCAAAAGACGTTTCACGATCTTGCTGAACTCCAATTAGGTAAAGTCCTTTGGAGAATTCTGATAAATCAATTTCAATAAGCTGTGTTCCTTGGGAGACAGGTATTTGTTCCTGAAGGATTGGTCGGCCCTGTAAGTCGAAGACCGTAACTCGAATTGGCGAACTATCGCTCGATTCATAACTTAAGGTGGTAAATCCGCTCGTCGGGTTTGGATAGGCATTGAGGTTTTCAACTGCTTTTAACTCTGATGAACTAAGGGTACCTTGTTCGATCACATTCACCATAAATCCTCCTGAAAGAACTCCGGCTCCGCTAAAAATCTCTCCTGTCAGAAGCTGACAGTATGAAATCTCACAAGTATTCCCGACAGAATCGGCAAAGGTGACAAACAAACAAAGCAAGTAAGGTCCATCACCTTCGTAGATATGTGTCGGAAAGAGTTCATTCGATGTCGTACCATCTCCGAAATCCCATAAGACTTCTGTAGCTTGGAAGATATTCTCAGAGGGTATGATATAGTATGTATTCGCTCCTGTAGAATCGGGAATTACCTCAAAGTCAATTGAACAATCAAATGAGTAAACACATGACCCGTCATCAACCGTGGCATTGGGGTTATAGTTTAGTGCTTCAGGATCAGTACATCCAAATACCGCAGTGTCTCCACATCCTTCCGTATTCACACCGAATGTAAAGGTGTGTGTTTCTGAGCTGCCGTCGTAAGTATCTGTTGCAAGGATGTCGTTTTCAGTAAAAACTGAGTAAAGCCCTTCCCAGTCTTCAGGAATTCCGTAAAAAGTGAAATCGTAACAACCATCTGGCAGGCAGAGCTCGAAACTTGAAGCGGGAGAATAGAAAAGATCCTCATATCCTTCACCGGTCAATTGATTAATTACTGACCATGACATCCAATAATATGACGAATCCTGAGGTAACTCTCCGATAAAGTCAAAACTGAACAAAACAGGTGAGCATTCATATTCACACGACCCATCATCAATTGTTGCAGAAGGATTGTAGTTCGCGGCAAAAGGATCCGTACAGCCGTAGATATCTTCATTTCCATCACATCCTTCTGCATTGATACCAAAGTTTATTACACCAAACTCACCTTCGTCAAGGGTGCCTTCGGCCACTATTTGATCTCCAAAACTCAAACTGAATATTGCTCCGTTCCAGCCATCTCCGAATGAATCAAAAAGCTCGAATTCATAACAACCATCTTCCAGGCAAAGCGTTTCCCAAATTGTAGAGTAACTTGGGTAGTTTGATCCTCCCGCAACTTCTTCACCCTCTTCATTTCTGATGTTCCAAGCTATTTCGTAACCCCAGTTTTCGGTAATCAGGACAAACTCTACCAAATTAGCGTCGCACTCAAAGTATTCGCAAGAACCATCGTCTACATTGGCTTCAGGATTGTAATTGATTGCATCCGGATCAGTACATCCATAAATGGCAGTATCACAAGGGAATGATACGTCATATTCTAGAAAACAAGTTCCTGCGTCTCCGTTCCATCCGTCGACCATAAGGATATATGTGGTATTTATTTCCAATTCTCCACATTCGAAGTGAAAAGCAGATAATAGTCCTGCGCCACCATTACCGTCGCAGTAAATCATTTCACCGCCGCATTCTTCAAATAGTCCGAATTGTGTATCTGTCAAGGTGAATGATTCATCTCCAATTGCTTCGATATGAATTTCAGCGGGAACGTCAGGTGTTGTAATGGTAAACCAGATACTGCTTTGCTCGCCCTCTCCCGAACCAAAGTTCCAGCACTCACCCCAAATGTCTTCATTGATCGGGGCGTTAGAGTTGTCAATCAAGGTCAATCCTTGTTCCAAGGGGATAGCATTTTCGCATAGGTCATTTTCTGCTGATGCGTAGAAGCACGATCCATCATCTACCGTTGCGTCAGGATTGTAGTTCAAAGCCTCAGGATCGGTACATCCAAAAACGAGCGTTCCATCACAATCCTCGGCATTAAGCGAGAATACAACAGCCCCATAACTTCCTTCATCCAATGAGCCTGAAGCCAATATTTCATCTTCCATAGAGATTGAAAAAGTTCCTCCATTCCATCCATCTCCAAAGGAGTCGAACATTTGAAATACATAGCATCCATCTCCCAAACACACATATTCGGTGAAGGGAGTAGAGTTGCTGTAACCCGCGCCTTCGGCCAAGACATTTCCATCTTGCACGATATTCCAAGACATTTCGCTGGCGAAGATCATCGGATCGATCTCAACGGCAACTAAATTCTCGTCACAGTCAGATTCGTAAAAGCAAGTTCCGTCATCAACGGTTGCATTGGGGTTGTAATTAATCGCCTCAGGGTCAGTGCAACCAAGTGTATTGGAAATATCGCAGTAGTCGAGAATTACAAAGTAAGTTGCCGTGCTATCCAAAGCATTGGGCGAAAGCATTCCAAAGGTTGAATCTTGATTGCAAGTTTCAATGGAAACCCAACCAGCGTCCCAATCGAATTCAGGTTCTTCAAAATCACCTACATAAAAACCACCTTGAATTTCGAACTCATAAATTAATGAGTTGTTGTCTCCCGATAGCTCAAGAAGTGCTTCTATCGGTTGGTCAGGAGCGTTTTGAACCAGAACTGCAACGTTAATTGCAGATTGTGAAAAGAGAGAAGTAGATAGTGCGAAAAGAACGGGGAGAATAAGGTTCTTCATGGTTAGGATAATTGGTTTGTATAGTTGACTTTCACCTTGCCTTAATAGTTGCCCATAAAACAAAAAATCCCTGCCTTTTGGCAGGGATCAAACAGTAAAACCGGGGGTGATTATCTTAGAACGGTGATGGTTCCCGTTTCAAGTTGTAATTCCAAACTCTCGTTGAATTCTTCGCCCCAACGATAAGTGATTTTGTAGAAGTAAAGTCCTGTTTTTACGTAAAAGTCATTTTCACCCCCATTCCAAGGCATGTTTTGATCTCTGGTCTCAAAAACAATATCACCCCATCTATCGAACACCTGGAAGGTATAATCCGTAATCGGACAAGAAGGAATTGGACGCAGAACATCATTCAAGCCATCACCATCGGGGGTCATAGCATTTGGTACAAAGACCTGACAAGGACAGTCTTCTCCGATATTAGCGAAAGAAACGTTTATAGAAAACTCATATTCCGTTTTACAACCTCTTTGATCTTCTACTGAAAGTGTGTAAAGACCACTTGTGAGATTTTCGTATAATCCATTGTCCTGGAGGTTTTCCTGGTTAAGTCTATACTCGAAAGGGGGCTCTCCATTCAAAAGGGAAGCATCAATCAATCCATTATCAAATAGGGGGCAATTTACCGGTCGCTGTCTTCTGATTTGGAGATTAAGATCAGTGTCGTCGCCGATGGTTACTTCTTCCAGATTTGTACATCCCGTGGCATTTCGAACTTCCAAATCATAAATGCCCGGAGCGAGACCGTCGAAAAAGGAAGTATCCTGCCATCCCGAACCTATATTGTATTCAAACACGTCATTGAAGGCCACATCAGCCAGAACCGCTCCTTCCGAATTGCCACAGAATGCATTCGTGACACTTACGATGTTTATAGGTGGAGTCTCTCTCTCCAAGAAAACACTATCGATCAGTTCGCAGCCTGAAGCATCTAAAATCATGATATCGTATCGATCAGCTTCCAGTCCTGTAATAACACTGTTATCCTGAAAACTGATACCGCCATTTATGGAGTATTGAATGGGGGCATTACCATTTGTTACATTGATGGTAATTGAACCGTCATCTCCAAAAGAGCACGACTCATCAATTGAAGTAACATTCATTGCAATATCAATACAAGCCGCATCTTCACATTTTGTTGTAGCATTATCAAGCAGGTTGGTCAAATTGGCGTTGACATGCGCTTCCATTTGTGTGACCTGATCCTGCGTCCACATATACAGACAAGCATCATCGCAATATTCCATGTATGTTGGCCACAGAACGGGCTCCGTGCAATTAACAAAGGAATCACCATCAGGAAAACAACCAAATGTGGAATTATCGGTGAAGGGAGTATCCGCAACGCCATCTCCATCTGCCGTGCAATTGCCGCTATCAAATGGGTGAGATAGTGAAAGGTAATGACCAACCTCATGGGTGATGGTTCTACCCAAATTGAATGTAGGGCTCAAGTTGCCCGCGCATGCACTTGTGCCAAAATAAGCCAAGCCACAAACCACTCCATCTCCGTTGCCATTTCCACCCAGCGGTGAGTATCCCAGGGGATTCGTAATATCCCTTACAAACCAGTTCATATATCCACTCCACTCAGGAATATTGTCAATGTCAGCATATTCATTTAAGGTTATGGCATAGTTTCCTTCGGCTATTCCCGAACCGGCTGGGTGATTTAGAGTGGCTAAGCAAAATTGAACGCAAGATTCTCCATTTTGAATACCGGGCCAGGTTGCTTGACCGTTTTGCCATTTTGTTATATCCGCATTTGTTCCGGCAAAATCCGCATTGATCGCGTCTATTTGGCTAAGAGCCATTTCTTCCGCACATGCGGGAGTTATCCCGATATCCGTTCCTCCCGTTGTTTGAAAATGTACCGCGACGGGGATATATAAAATTTCATCACAATCCATTTTTGCACCGTCTCGATTCTCTCTGATCCAGGCTTTAATCTGTTCCATCTTATGTCCATGCTGGATTGCATATTCAGGGTTCTGCATATTTTGCTGATGAAACTCGACGGTGTGGCAACGGTCTGGTCTGTCTTCATTTTGTCCATGGGCGAACAAACTCAACACCACGAAAAGAAAGGCTGTTACACTAGGCTTCATATAGGGTTCTTGCAAGGTGACACGAAGGTATTAAGATCGTGTCAAATTTTCCATTTTAGTTGTCCACAGAAGTTGGACTGCTGATTTCATTTTTCTGACGCCGGTTGTTTAAAAAAGATGCATGAAAAATGAAAAAAGCGCCTTCAATTGAAGACGCTTTTTTGATTCGTTTAAATACGTAGGAGATTATCCCTGCCCTTGACCTGCTGAGAATTGTCGCTCGCCGTCAAATTTGTAAAGGTTTTCCGTTTTGATCACATCAAAACCACCTTGGCTAACTTTATTTTGAAGGGCCAGAATCGTAGCGTAGTCAAGAGGTTCTTCGTCTTTACTCAACCATCGACAACGCCAGTGATTTGTGCAGAATGTTTCAGGAAATCCATTTGGATAAACTTTTACCCCTCTATTCGTGATCATATCAAGACTCAAGGAAGCTTCGGTGATTTGAATGAGCTGGTCTCCCAATCCGTCAGGGCCACCTTCTCTCCAGTCTAAAAAGATGTCTACTCCGATAAGTTCTTTCTTAGGATCAGGTCGATCTTTCAATCTAACTTCAATCGGTTTGGAATCAGCTTCGTAAGAAACTTTTGCCAAAGTAGTTGGTTCTTGTCCAATTCTCTGGATTACTGCTTCTGCAAATTCTTTTGTACCCACTTTCTCCTTGCTCACACCTTCTCTGAAGATGTCATAAGTGTGAACTCCGTCTTCCATTGTCTTAAGCCATGCGTTGTGTACTTTCTCGGCCACATCAGCTTGGTCAATGTAAACAAGCATTTGGATGGCGCCCATCAAAAGACCTGATGGATTTGCTAAGTTCTGACCTGCGCGTCTTGGTGCGGAACCGTGAATAGCTTCAAACATTGCAAAACCATCACCAATATTCGCAGAACCTGCTAGTCCTACAGAACCTGTGATTTGGGCAGCAACGTCGCTCAATACATCTCCATAGAGGTTTGGCATAACGATTACGTCGAAGTTCTCAGGCGTATCTGCCAGTTTCGCAGCTCCGATGTCTACAATCCAGTGCTCGCTTTCAATTTGTGGGTATTCTTTCGCTACTTCTTCGAATATTTCATGGAAAACACCATCAGTGAGTTTCATGATATTATCCTTGGTGAAGCAAGTAACCTTCTTTCTACCATATTTTACTGCATATTCAAATGCATAACGAACGATTTTTTCCGAACCAGGGATAGAAATAAGTTTCAAACACTGAAATACATCGTCAGTCTGACGGTGCTCGATTCCTGCGTAAAGGTCTTCTTCGTTTTCCCTGATGATTACTACATCCATTACCGGATGTTTCGTATCGATAAATGGATGCAAAGAAGCACATGGACGAACGTTGGCATAAAGAGCAAGTGTCTTTCTGGTTGTAACGTTCAAGCTTTTGAATCCTCCTCCTTGTGGAGTGGTAATTGGTGCTTTCAAGAAGACTTTCGATCTTCTAAGGCTTTCCCATGCTTCAGGGGCGATTCCCGCTTTGTATCCTGACATGTAGGCTTTCTCACCAATCGTAATGGTTTCAATCTCTAATTGCGCACCTGCAGCTTCTAGGATATTCAAGGTTGCATCCATGATCTCAGGTCCGATACCGTCACCGTGTGCAACGGTTATAAGTCTTTTATCAGTCATGTGGTTCAAATTTTTTGCCGCGCAAAAATAAGGTTCTAGACGGCTCCTTTTCCAATTTCAAACTCTGAACTTTTCAGGAATGAAAGATTCGGATAAATTGATGTGATAATTTGAAAATATTGTATTTAATTCCTCCTAGATCGGGGCTATAATTGAAACTTTTTACCAATTAGTCATGGATTCATATTTGTCTCCTCCATCCATAAAACTGAGTTGCCACTGCCGTAGGCATTTTCCTCATAGGTCGGATTGTTGGGATCGGTAATCCATTCTCCATCAACGAGGTATTTGTACAGGTATTTGCCTGGCTTAAGATGAATAGGAAAAGTCCATATAGACCCTTCCTTTACCATGCTGTTGTTTTCTTCGCTCCATCCCGTGAAATTACCCGTGACCAAAACAGAAGATGCGTCGGCAAAACCTTCCAAATTGAAATCGAAATTGGGCTCAATAGCCAAAAAGCTATTTGTATTATCTCCGTGCCGTATGACATAAGGATTTCGTGGATCGATCATCCATTCTCCATCCACAATAAATTTATACTCGTAATTTCCTTTGGATAAAACATAGGGTAGTTCCCAACCACCTGCCGTTTTTGTCATCACTAGCTCGCCGGGGTTCCATCCGTTAAAATTACCGGCTAATCTAACCTCGTTCGCATCCGTGTATCCATTGAGCCGGAACATGGTTGTATCGCCAAAAGATAGTACCGAATTGAAGTTGCCTCCACCATCAGGCCTAATGATCGGATTATCGGGGTCAGTAGTCCATTCACCATCCACGATGAATTTGTATGAGTACGTTCCTTCTTTGAGGTAGATGGGCAACACCCAACCTGATGCAGTACGGGTGAGTCTCAGATCCTTTTCTTTCCAATAATTAAAAGAGGATGCCAAGTATACTTTTTTGGCGTCGGCATAACCAGCTAGAGCAAACTTGTAATTATACCTGTAGAAGACACTGTTGTAATTTCCCCATCCATCACCTTCGACAAGCGAATTGCCCGGAGCTCTCATCCATTCACCATCCACGATAAACTTGTAAAGATATTTTCCGGGTGAAAGATGCAGTTCCACCTCCCAACCATCTCCTGTTTTTTCAAGCGGGATTTCCGAAGTACTCCATCCGTTAAATGAACCGGAGATGTATACTTCTTCTGCATTCTTATGATTGGGCAAAATGAATTTTGTCTTTCCGTTCGGATATTGAATCACCACTTTTTTAGAAAGACGATTGACCCCGGAGACAACTGATTCCATATCTACATAACCAGGACCATGACCAGGTTTCATGTCGGGATCATTTGGCGAAAGAAGAATATCCTTTTTCCAATCAATTTTTCCAGAGAGGTCATCCATATTTTTCGATAAACGCACGATTCCGTTTCCTTCAGGTACTATGGTCCAGGTCGCTCCTTCAAATTCGAACTGGCCTTCTTTGGGAGATGCCAAGACTAAATCCAACATCAGGGTATCAAGTTCGAATTGCAGACTGATCTCCATGCGCTCCTCTTTTGTCCAATTCGAATTCAGGTGGAAAACCAATTGACCATCCTCGAAAGTGCAGACTTCCTTTTGCGCCTTCGTTTGAAAAGCGATGATTAAGCCGAAAAGCAGAATAATATGTCTTCCCTTCAAGTTCATTCGCTACTAAATTTATCAAATAAGCAGAGTTTCAGGTACTTTTTTCGGCAATTTATTCTAACTATTCCCTTTGCCAAGAAGTCGAATCCGAGCATTCCATCTACCGTTGTACCGTAAGCCGCATCCATTCCATCCATATTGGTAATGAGGGTTTGCATACCAAAAATGGTACTTTCTCCCATTTTGAAATCGTTCAATCTTCCTATCAGGATTTCCACGTTTCCATCTCCCACACCGCTTAATCTTCTTCTGCCCGTTAACGATATGGTTTCCAGAATTTTCTTGCTCACTCTTGAGTTTAATGCATTTGTTTCAGCACCGGTATCAAAACCAAAGCGCAGCGATTTTCCCGCGATAGTGCATTGGGTGAAAATAGTATTGTCATAAACCGTAATAGGCTGTGTTATTTCACATTTGAAATCAGTTGATGGCGGTTTCAGACACTGGCCGAATTCATCGATTTTGTATAACCGAATAACGCTTTGGTTTATGTCAACTTCAATTTCGAATGACTTGAATAAGTTCAAGCCTAATAAGCCAAGAATCTTAATTCCTCTGGCATTCTCAATTTCACCAAGATTAACCACATCGGCTTCAATATTCGAATAGTTTATTTTTCGAATGTTAAGCTGGTTAATCCTGAGAGAATTAGCGGTAGTAGAGTTTCCGGTAATCCCGGAGGCCTTTCTTTCCCGCCGCTTGCGGTAATTCCTGAAATAGGTTTTGTTTAGTACCAGATAAGGTGCGCCCGTATCAAAGATGAAATTCCCTTTAAGGGAGTCAACTTCAGCTTCGATAATTATCAGTCTCCCTGCTCTTTTGAACGGAATAACCTGTACTTCCGCATCCATAATAGGAATAGGATCTGTTTTTATTCCATATACTTTTTCGGTATCTTCAAAGAAAAGACCTGTGCTTTCTTCGGTTCTGGAAAAAGGAACCAGCAGAATCAGAAAGAAGGGAATAAATTTCATAATTCAACGCAGGTAAATATGGCTCCTTTTATTGTACCTCCTTCTAAAATTGTGTTAAACGGTTTATGAGTTCAATTAACCCAAAATGCGCCGAATCCAGCTAAACTTGGTCTTTGTATAAGGAGGGTATTTGAGCGAAGGGTCAATCCATGTTGCCGAATCGACAATGGTCTTTGCATTGCTGAAACACTCAAAGCTAAACCACCCATGGTAATGACCACTCCCACTTTGTTGGATGCCCCCAACGGGTAAATCTGCATTTCCGAAATGAAGTAAGGTGTTGTTAATGCACCCCCCGCCAAATTCGATTCGATCAAGAATAAAGTTTTTCAACCTTTTGTCTTTTCCGAAGTAATAACAGGCCAAGGGATATCTGTTCTTTCTGACCGTTTCGAGTATCTCAGATTGGTTTTCCCAGGTAATAACGGGTAGAAGAGGGCCAAATATTTCTTCTTTCATCAGCTCGCTTTCAGGAGATACATTTAACAAAATAGTGGGAGAAATGTATAAAGTGCTGCGATCTGTTTGTCCTCCAATCACGGCATCTCCGTCCGCCATGAGTCGTTTTACAGCATCGAAACGTCTTTCATTGATCATCCTCGAAAATGATTCACTATTCTTTGGATCATCGCCATAGAACTCTTTGAGCACTTTTCTTGATATTTCGATAAATGAGTCGAGGTACTCCTTTTTTACCAGAGCGTAATCAGGACTAACACAAGTCTGACCTGCATTCATGCATTTACCCCATAAAAGTCTCCTGACTATAGTGGTCATATTACCCGTTCCGTCAATGATAGCAGGGCTCTTTCCACCTAACTCCAGCGTGGTAGACGTTAATGTCTCAGCAGCCATTTTTGCGATAATAGTGCCCACTGTTGGACTACCGGTGAAAAACACATGATTAAAAACACGTTTGTTCATCAAGTCGGGAATCACCTCATGACCAGGGCCTTGAACGACACTTACATAGGATTCGTCAAAGATTTCTTCTATAATTTTTTCAATAATGTTTGAAGTTGCATTAGAGTCTTCCGAAGGTTTGAGGACAACACAACATCCTGCGGAAATTGCTCCTGCGAGGGGATCAATTAATAACTGAAAAGGATAATTCCATGGGGCTATTATCAACACTACACCTTTCGGTTCATATTTCATGTAGGTTTTGGAAGGCTGCATGGCAAGTGGAGTATCTCTCCTTTGATTTTGCATCCACTCCCTAAGATTCTTCTTTAAGTGCTTTATTTCACCAAGAACTACCGAAACTTCAGTTACATATCCTTCCATTTCGGACTTTCTCAAATCCTGAAAAAGCGCTTCGGTGATCCTTTTCTCATACTTGTGAATCGCCTTCTCGAGTTTTGATAACTGCTTTATTCTGAAGTGATAATCAAGTGTGGCACCTGAATCGAAATATTCTCTCTTAGAATCGAATACCTTGTGAAGATCGAGCGACCTTTTTTCTTCCGTGAATTCCAAATTAGGATCTTTTCTTAAAGGTACGAATTCCCTTAGTCCCTGCACATTTGTTTGGCGCTGTCAGGAATTTCGAATCCCGAACGCTCAGCCTCATTGAGCTTTGTTTTAAATGTGTCACAATTTCCTAAATAAAAATTAGCTAAAGCCGACACGTATAGCGCAGCAGCTGAAGATTTATCTTGTTTTGTGAGATTAATTGCCTCTGTATATCTGCCTGAAATTAAAAAAGCTAATGCTAAATCTGTTGTGTTTTTTGGATTGAGATGACTTTCGAAAGTTTGAAAAAGGCTACTTTCAAAAGCCTTTGATTTGAGCTGAGCGAAGCGATCGATTCCATAATCTTTAAAATTCTGATAATTGACTTCGAGCAAGTAGCTCAGATCTTTTCCGGATTTTGAATTGAGCAGAATTCTTTGAACTTTTCGTTTGAGCTCATCTTTTTCAAGCTTGATGGAGAGCATCGCGTTTTCATAGCTGTAGGCAGAGGCAATTCTAAGACTTGAATAATAATATTCATCTAGAATCAGATTCACCATGAGACCGATTTCCAGGCTTGGCTCGAACGCGATGATGCTATTAGTTGTATCAATGAAGGTTTGATATTGCCACTTTCCTTCTTCGTTAAATGCAATAGCACTGTTTATTCTCAGGTCAAAAAGGTCACCTATATTGGCGAAGTTATTCTGCTCTGCCAGAGAACCATAAGCTTCTTCAAGGATCGATGGATCAAATCTTAATGAAGATAATGCAAGTGGCCGAGCGACGCTATGAAAAACAAAACCTGAATTCAGGTTATTGGCATATTTTTGAAGTTCTGTTAGAGCGTCTTGGTCCTTTATTGAACGTTTTAAGAAGGAATTCGGGTTTTCATCAATTAATGGGTCAGGTAAAATTGCGGCCATCGCATAATCATGGTACTCCGCATCGGCTAGAAACAGAGGTAATTCCTTGATCTGTTCATCTTCTACGATAAGTTTTACAACAGATTCCAGCCGACCTTCATTCGGTCCATAATTGAAGTCATACTCCCATTTTATAAGTTGAAGTTGAAGAGTTTCAGTGTCATATTCCAAAGCGATAGCACTGTTAACACTTCTGATCTCGTTTTCCTTGTCAATTGATTCAAGAGGGAACTTATTCAAGTTTTTACCCTCCAGATAATATTTGATTATTCTACCATCACTTTCGCGAATCCAAATTTCAGAATCAAAAAGATTCGGTTCTCGGCTTTGCAAGCGGAGATGAGTAATGTTTCCGGTTCGATCCAATGGTATTAGCTCGTATTTTTTCGCGAGGGATTTTTTTGTGAGCTTTCCGGGGTGCAGAGGCCAGGAGGAATTTTCAGATTTGGAGTATGGTTCAAAATCGATAAGAACAGATCTCGTGTGAATGCTGTAAAACCGGAAAGAGTTGGACGGGTCTGCCAAGGCCCTTACTTGGTTGAAATAAAATTCACTAATACTGCTCTTTTCATCAAATGAAACTGCTCCTTTGCCTTCCAAAAATTCGACAACCGTTTCATTTCTCTTAGATCTCAAGGTTAATTTTGCTCGGGCTTTACTTACGGAAGTAGTTGATCGCTGTTTTTCAAAAGCGGAAAAAACAAATTCCAGCCATTCCTTCTCATCCCTGGAGCTTATGATAACTTCACTTAATTCTGAAGGAGAGGATTTCAGGGTAATAATTGGCAGCCGCACAATCGTTGTGCTTGATATTTTTTGCGTTTCGTAACCAAGATGGCTAATGCTGAGGGAATCAGAACGTTCTATAAGATCCAAAGGGAGTATGAAGAAGCCATCCTCATTTGCTATCGTCCCATTTTGCCCAGGTAATATTCTTACAGTTGAGAAAGCCAATGGAATCCCTTTTTCATTTACCACCCTCTTTTCCATGTAATCTTGACCTGTGCATATGCAGCTTATCAGGATGGTCAAAACCAAGGACCAAATCAATTTCATGGGACCAAGATAAAAAGTAGGGTAATTAGGCTATTGATTGGTAAATGGTTTTACCAAAAAATTGGATTTTTTATCAAATCGCCTGAAATTACCCATTCAACAATTAAGCCATGTCACGACATTTACTCTGTCTCTTTCTATTTATTCCCTTTTTATCTGTCAACTCCCAGAGCTATGAAGTGGGAACATCGGAATACCAATTCTTTGATTCAAATAGAAATAGAGCCATTCCATCATTGGTTTTTTATCCATCTGATATTGGAGGCCAGAATTCTTCTGTGGCATCTTCGGAGTTCGGATTTCCTGTTGTTTCCTTTGGACATGGCTTTGTAATTGATCCGGCTGATTATGGTTGGCTAGCCATTGAGCTTGCTTCAGAGGGGTATGTTGTCGTTCTGCCACAAACAGAAGGTCAACTTCTTCCCGCTCCTGATCATTTAAATTTTGGATTGGATATTCGATTCTGTGCCGAGGAGCTAATTAGGTTGTCTCGAGAAGAAGGGAATCCAATTTCGGGAAAGATCTTACCTCGATACGCCATGATGGGTCATTCTATGGGAGGTGGAGCTACCTATTTGGGTGCGGCAAATCAGAATGAAGTAGCTACTACTGTGACATTTGCAGCTGCCAATACTGATCCATCTTCTATTGATGCGTCGGGATCTGTTTCAGTGCCATCTTTAGTCATTGCGGCAGCAGAGGATTGCGTGACACCGGTCAGTTCAAATCAAGTCCCGATGTACGAGAATCTCAGCAATCCTGAGAAAGCGATAATTACAATAGTGGGAGCATCTCATTGCAATTTCACAGATGGTTCGGCTTCATTATGCTATTTGGGAGAGACCTTTCCTTGTTTCGGTTTCGGTCCATTTATCTCCAGAAATCAACAGCACCAGAGAGTTCTGCTTGTTTTAAAACCTTGGTTGAGAAATTATCTCTATTCCAACTGCAGTGCAGGTGAAGAATTTGTCTCGAATGCGATAAGTGGTCAATCGAATGGTGATTTCAATGTTGTGGCTCCCGATGAATCAATTTGGAACTGCCCTCCGGAGTGCAGCTCTCCTTCGAATCTGAATGCCAGTATTGAAGGAAGTGGTTTTGCACTTACATGGGATAATGTGCCTTCAGCCCTTGGATATCAAGTTCAGGTGCAACTGAACAATGAAGCAGTGGTAACGGTAAGCTCTCCTGATAATGAGCTGTTTTCAGACCAATTGAACGTGGATTTACCTTACCAATTCAAGGTTCGTTCTTTTTGTCCAAGTTTAGGGCTAAGTTCCTTCAGCGATTGGGTATCTGCAAATCAAGCTGAATTGAACTTTCTCCTTGAGAACGGCAATACTTATTTGGCATACAGTTCTTACGAAGAAAATGTAGAAATCACCATACAAAGCCTGTCGGGTAGTAGCTTTCAACGAATCAGTGATCTTCCGCGCAAGGGAAAAATTAATCTTGAATTCCTTGATGCGGGAATCCACGTAGTTTCCCTTAAGAGCAATAAAAACTTTCTAATTGAGAAAATCTGGATTCCTTAATCCCTATTCAATTGAAAATTTGCCTGAATGAGCGTTTTTTCCTGATTCCAGAACATTGAAAAAATAAACACCCGAATTTAGATTGGAAACATCAATTTGCTGATTAGGCATTATGGTGGTCTCGATGGCAAGCTTACCTGTGATATCGAAAATCCGCAACGTAATGATACCATTGAGATTTTCTAACCCCGATAATTGTACAAAGTCGTTCGATGGGTTTGGATAAATTGCGATTTCGGAGTCTTGTGAGTCGTTTGTCGAGCTAGTTGAGGCCGTTACGGTGATTGTTCCTTGCATGAGACCTGAGTGTGCCTCGCATTGGTAACCGTATTCACCTTCCATCGTGAATTCATATGAAAAGGTCCAAGGCGCAGAAGCCAAGGGATTTCCAAAGGCCTCAGGGTTGGCCGGGAAATCTTCAGAATTCCCATCAACGTTGTGAAATCCTTCTGTATTCGTCCATTCTACAATATCTCCGACCTCAATTGTTAAGGATGAAGGCTCAAATCCAAAATTGAATACTTCAACCTCATGCACTGTCTGGGCACTAAGGCCATTTAGGAAAAAAGAGAGAACGATAAGCAAGTAAAACTTTTTCATAAGAGGGATTAATTAGTGATAGGAGATGAATTTAGTCTTTTCGGTACTCAGTCTTCAATAATTGATCAAAAGATTTCTCGAATTTCTGAACTTTTGGCTTAGAAACATTTCGCACGTAAGGGTTATCCTGGTTATAAGGGTAGTAGTTCTGGTGATATTTCTCAGCTGGATAAAATACCTCGAAATCAACTACCTGTGTGGCTATGGGGTCTGCGAACTTTCCTGAATCTTCTATTTCTTTTATTTTCTGATGAATGGCATTTTTTTCTTCGTCCGTTCTGAAAAATGCAACGGAACGATACTGAGGTCCAACATCAGGTCCTTGTCGATTTACCTCGGTAGGGTCATGAGCGCCCAAAAAGAAAACATCCAGCAGTGTTTCGAAATCGACTACTTCAGAATCGTAATAAATTTGAATTGATTCGGCGTGGGTCGTTTGGCCTCGGCTAACTTCCTCGTATGACGGGTTGGCTTTTTCTCCACCACTGTAGCCTGATATTACTGACTCAACGCCTTCAACGCGTTCAAACACGGCTTCGGTACACCAAAAGCACCCCCCGGCAAAAGTGGCTATTGCAAGACCTTTAGAATTATCAGGGAGTTCGGCAAATTCTTTGTTTCTCTCGTATTGCGCTGTGCTACATGCTGCGAATAAGATTAGGATGGCAAATAGGGCATTTCTTTTCATGTTCTTTTAACAAC
>CAZWQX010000044.1:0-25470 GCA_964635965.1 uncultured Cryomorphaceae bacterium | reverse complement strand
AAGCTTAATTTTAAGTCGTTAACCAATAACCAAAGCCTATGAAACAGCTGTACTCTCTTCTTTTCTTGCTGCTGCTTGCTCTTACCGGACGTTCCCAGTGTGACTCTCCTGAGATTATTGAATGGACGGCTCTACCTAACGCTGCTTTTGAAATCACCTACTATTCAGCGCAATCAGGGATGTTTGATCTTATCTTAACACCAGAGCACTTAGACGTTGAATCCGCTTATACGTACGCGTTTGAAGGCCAAGAAGGTATAAACTACATTGAATTGGATCAGGACTTGGAGTTATTCCCTGGCTGGGAGGAAGTATACTGGACCTGCGAGTTTCATTACATCTGCGAAGATTTGGAGACTCAGCCGCAACCACCAACTGTTTTTTATATGAGTCATCACTCCTTGCTTAACGAAGACGATTTTGACTGCGATAGTTTGGTGATGGCTATTTCAGATATTGAAGATGAGCCTGGATTTATCACCGAAGTTATACTGCCCTATACCGGTAACGAAGGAATCGTTGAATCCATCGAAGTATTCGTTGACATCGCGCACGATAATAATTCGGATCTATTCATAGAACTGGAACACCCGAATGGATTGACAACAACCCTTCTTGACGGCGGACTAAACAGCGATAATACGCTTGGATTCAGCGTACTATTCAACGACAACGCCTCCATTTTCCCACAAAACCTGAACGCCACCACCGGACCCAGAGGCACCTTTCTTCCCGTAGAACCACTGTCAACATTCGCAGGATTACCTACGGCTGGTGATTGGGTTCTGAGGGTTATTGATAATTCAGGGACTGATAACGGAGTATTGTACAGTGCATGCTTATCCGTTACCTGTCAAACCAACTTTTCCGGTCAGACTTTTTTCGACATGAATACCAATGGAATTCAAGACGAAAATGATTTTGATTTTGCACTTGCCAGCATCGAAAACTCAATCGACGACAATACTTACTACAGCAATCAAGTTGGAGAGTTTTCGGAATGTGCCGACCCCGGAACGGGTAGTCTGGAAATTCTGAACATCCCCACATACTACACCGCAGTACCTGTTGATTTAAGTATTATCGAAGGTGAGCAAATAGAAAATATTGAAATAGCTGTTACTCCGCTAGAAGACGTTGTTGACATCAAGGTCGACCTTTTATCGCTGCAGGCAAACAGACCAGGCTTTCATGTGCTTTACAAGGCTATCATTGAAAACATCGGTACCATTTGTGGAGATGATGTGAGCGTTTCAATTTCATTTCCCGATTACACTGAATTCATTGACTCGGATAATCCTGCTCTAAACTATGTTGACAACATCGCTACATTGGATATTGAAGAAGTTTGTCCATTCCTATCAGAAGGATTCTTCTTTGAAATAGTACTCGATGATACCGTGAGTCTCGGAACGATTCTGGATGCGACTATATCCGCTACAGTGGCCCAAGATGATCCGAACGAATTGAACAACACATTTACTTTTACAGATGAAGTCGTCGGCTCCTACGACCCCAACGACAAACAAGTGAGTCATGAAGTGATTGGTGATGAATTCTTAGCCGAAGAGTCTCCTTTGAAATACACCATCCGCTTTCAGAATACGGGTACGTTTTATGCCGAGCGGGTAGTGATCGTCGATACGATCGATACCGATCTCGATATCAATTCACTGAACATTACCTCCATTTCACACGAGATGGAGCTGTCTCGGGAGGGTAATGTGGTATTCTTCGAGTTTGACCAGATATTCCTACCCGACAGCACCACCGACTTTGAAGGAAGCATTGGCCATGTCCGTTACGAAATCGATCCCTTGCCAACCTTCTCGGAAGGGGACCTCATCGAGAATACGGCACATATCTACTTCGACTTTAATGAGCCGATTGTGACCAATACAGTGGTGACGGAGTTTGGGAATCCATTGAAGACCTTTGAAGAAGCTGATTTTGAATTGAACATATTTCCAAACCCTGCCACTGATCTAGTCACGGTTACCTGGTCCAAACAAGCCAAACCAGTACTGTTGGAGATTATGGATATTAGTGGGAGGATAATAGAGTTGATCAGATTGGGCGAGGAGATAGGAACTACTCAAATCTCCATCGGGCAACTGGATAATGGCCTATACTTGATCAGACTTTCGTCGGGCAACTCCAGCAAAACCTCTACTTTCATTAAATCCTAACCAAAGGCTATGAAACAGCTTTACACCCTGCTTTTCTTACTGTTATTTACTCTCACGGGAAGGTCTCAATGCGATCCACCCATCATAACGAATTGGGAAGGAGTTAATGATTCCACTGTCAGCATAACTTTCATAGCCCCTGATGACGGATCGTATGAGCTGGTTCTGGAGCTTTATTATGCTGGGCTCGATCTCGAAGTGTACTATCCGAATGGAATAGTCGGTGAAATGGAGGCGGGCTTGAACACCATTGAGTTTGTCATGCCGGTGAACATTACAGCTACCTCTTGTCTTGATCTGTATTATTTAATCTGCACAATGTATATCGCTTGCGATTCAGGTGGAGGCAATGAGAGCGAACGATTCTATTTTTCAAATCTGTCATTGGCGGGGAACGATAACTTAATTATAGAGCATTCTATCGAGCCACTTCAACCAATGTCAGGGGACTCTGAATTTGAATTTTCAATAGATGTTCCACCTTCTCCTGACCTCATTGAAAACATGACTTTCTTCATTGATTTCGAATCGACGTCGTTCCTAGATGATTTTAAAATTGAACTGGTTCATCCAAATGAAACGGCAGTTCAAATAACTCCTGATGATTTTGAATCAACCACGTTGAGTGTGCTCTTTTCGGATAACTCAACCGAGTTACCTGAAGACCCATACTGTTATGTGGGAGTATTTGCACCTTTTGAAGAATTGAGCACATTCCAAGGTTTGCCCGCTGCTGGAGAATGGAAAGTGAGAATTTCCTCTGATGATTTAAATAACAATTTGGCTTTTGTTTATTCAGCAGGAATTAGAATTGATGGCATAGCAGGTGCGGCTCTGCTCACAGGATTGGTCTTTTACGATGAAAATGGGAACGGATTGGTTGATGTAAATGAGAATACAGTTCCGTTTCAAACGATCGAAAACTCATTTAACGCCAATCAATTCACCACCCTTTCAAATGGTGTCTTTTGGGAAGTTGATGAACCCGGTACAGGAACTTTATCTATTGCTGATCCTCCTAACTACTTCACTTCAATACCTGTTGGCTTTACTGTAGCAGAAAATGAAATTGCCGACAATCTCTTTCTTCCCCTTGAAGCAGAGACACTTATTTCTGACCTTTCTGTTGACCTCGCGTCATTATGGCCAAATCGACCTGGTTTTACCACATCGTACTTAGCGCGAATAGAAAACATTGGCACGGTGTGCGAAAACAATGTCGATGTGAACATTGAATTTCCAGGTTATGTCGAAATACTCAATTCTACAAATCCCGATCTCGTTTTTGCAGACAATTCAGCAGATTTAACGGGAGTGGATATTTGTCCTTTTCAGCCACTGGAATTTGAGATTTTAGTAGTGCTCGACGAGACGGTGAGTTTGGGAACGATACTCGAAGCGACAATTTCGGCTCCGATCCCACCCGATGACCCCAATGTTATAAACAATTCATTCACCTCATCGGTGGAGGTTGTCGGCTCCTACGACCCCAACGACAAACAAGTGAGTCATGAAGTTATTGGTGATGAATTCTTGGATGAAGAGTCTCCACTTAAATACACCATTCGATTCCAAAACACGGGAACCTTTTACGCCGAGCGCGTGGTAATCGTCGATACTATCGATGCCGATCTCGATATCAATTCATTGAATATTACTGCCATTTCTCACGAGATGGAACTCTCGCGAGAGGGGAACGTGGTTTTCTTTGAGTTTGACCAGATCTTCTTGCCCGACAGCACCACCGACTTTGAAGGAAGTATTGGCCACGTGCGATACGAAATTGATCCGCTGCCGACCTTCTCGGAAGGAGACCTTATCGAAAACACGGCCTATATCTACTTCGACTTCAACGAGCCGATTGTAACCAATACCGTAGTAACAGAGTTTGGCAATCCGCTTTCTACCGAGGAGGCAAGTGTTTTCACCTCGCTTTATCCCAACCCGGCAAACGATCGAATTACCGCCACTTGGGGTGCTGATTTCAATCCAGAGAGAATTCAGGTTCATGATTTAACGGGAAGACTGGTGATGGAAGAAATTACTCGAGGCTCAAATCTCTTGGAATTGGATGTTTCCGATTTGCCCCAGGGACTCTACGTAATTCAATTTGTTTCGGGTGCACGGGTTGCCGAAAACAGGTTTGTTAAGCTCTAACGAGATATCCCAACAGGTAAATTACCTACTTTAGACGCTCGCCAATCACACTCGCTATGAATCGAATTTTGCTAATCTTAGGACTGAGTTTGTTTTATCTCAACGGCTCAAGCCAATGCGATCCTCCCGAGATTTTGAATTGGGTTGCCATTAACGACTCGGTTTTTGATATTACGTACTCTTCTGAAGTAGATGCAGATTACATTCTGGAAGTAAGAAAAGATTACGGAGAAATAAATGATTATCCTTTCGATCCATTGATCCTCTCGGGATCAGCCCAGGCAGGATTGAATCAAATCAATTTGACCATTGAGAACCCCCTGCTTCCACCCAACGAAAGTGACCAAACAGGAGAGATTTACTTCACCCTGTACCTGTCACTTGAATGTGAATCTGGAATTAGCTCCGACACCTCTGTTTTTTACTTGAGTGCCCATTCTTTATTGAGTCAACCAGGATTTGAATGTGACTCATTGTATATGGCCTTAGACCCGCTCGACGATGGCGCAGGTTTCTTTGTTGAATACCCATTCTCGGTTCCTGATGACGGAGAGGTCATTGAAAACCTTGCCGTTTTTGTAGATATCGGTCATTCCTACAATGGCGACTTGAGCATTCAATTAACCCATCCGAATGGAACAGTAGTGAATCTGTTTGACTATGCGCTAAATAGTCTTGGTGGTTCGACAGGTTTTAGTGTGGTCTTTACTGATGCCGCAGAGGAATTTATACCTGACTTTCCCGGATTTGGCCCCTCAGGAATCTTCTTACCCCATGAACCCTTATTTGTGCTAAACGGTCTGCCCTTTGGAGGAGTCTGGACTTTAACCGTTTTTGATAATCTAGCCATAGACAATGGAATACTTCATGGACTTTGCATCTCCAATAATGGTGACTTCTGCTTGGCGTCGATTGAAGGGAAATCGTTCGTAGATACAAATGAGAATCTCGAATTTGACGAAGGCGACTATTCGGTCCCTTACCCAATCATCTTTAATTCAATAACAGGAACCGCCTTCGCCGGAGATGATATTGGAGAGTTCTTTAAATGTTCAGAATCGGGTGAAGGAACATTGGAGCAATTGAATGTCCCTGACTATTATCAGCATATACCTCTGGAAGTCTCTATTCCTGAAGCAGGAAATATCACGGACCTCGGTATTACACTCACTCCCATTTCTGATGTCATTGATCTCGAAGTGGATCTATTCACCTTGGCACCTTTGCGCCCTGGTTTTACGACATCTTACCTGGCTCAGGTCCAGAATTTGGGCACTATCTGCAACGAGGAAGGTTTGCTGACACTGTCATTTCCTGAATCCGTCGAGATTCTTGAATCCACAGAAAGTTCCTTGTTTATCAATGGTAACTCGGCTCAATTGGCGTTAACTGAGTTATGCAGCTTTGAATTGCTTGAATTTCAACTATTGGTACAGGTAGATGATACGGTCAGTCTTGGTTCAGTAGTGGAAGCTGTTTTGGTGGCCACCACCTTCGATACAGATATTAATTTAACGAATAATTCAATCGTGCACGAGGAGATTGTCGTAGGGGCGTTTGATCCGAATGATAAGCAAGTTAGTGATACGCTAATCGGTGATAGCTTTCTCGAGTCTCAGTCACAGCTTAAATACACCATCCGATTTCAAAATACGGGAACATTTTATGCCGAAAGAGTCGAGATAATAGACACGTTGGATACCAATTTAGATCTTGAGTCACTCTCAATAATCTCTGTGTCTCACGACATGACCTTTACCCGAGAGGAGAACGTTGTGAGGTTCGAATTCGACAATATATTTCTCCCTGATAGCGCCACCGATTTTGACGGTAGCATTGGCCACGTCCGTTACGAAATTGATCCGCTGCCAACCTTCTCCGAAGGAGACCTCATCGAAAACACGGCCTATATCTACTTCGACTTTAACGAACCGATTGTGACGAATACTGTGGTGACGGAGTTTGGCAACCCTCTATCTACGAGGGAGGAAAACGTTTTCACATCGCTCTACCCCAACCCGGCAAATGATCGAATTACCGCCACCTGGAATTCTGATTTCAATCCGGAAAGGGCTCAGGTTTTCGACCTTACGGGACGATTAGTGATGGAGGAAATCACTCACGGCACCAATCTTTTGGAATTGGATGTTTCAGAATTACCTCAAGGACTTTACCTGATTCGGTTTATCGCCAATGATGCCGTTTCAGAGAATAAGTTGGTGAAGGAGTGACGTTTTTGGTTGCTCGTTACTCGTTGCTCGTGATTCGTTAATCGTTACTCGTAGTTCGGTACGCGTGAGGCGTGTTAGGCTGCCAGCTGTAGGCTTTCGGCTTCCCGAAGACTGGTTTTTAAATGACATTTCTTCTTCATATTCAGAGAGTTATGCGTAGGGTATATTAGGCTTTAAGCGTGTGACCTGTTAGGCTTCCTGCTGCAGGCTTTCGGCTTCCCGTAGATCGATCCCATGTAAAACCAGAATTCTGAACGGTGATCATCAAGGGTAGCAGATAGCGGTTTTCTGGTAGAACTTCTATCAATTCACAATTAGCTGGTAGCCGATGGCAAACAACTGGCAGCTGGAAGCTGGCAGCCTAAAATATCGAATGCCCTGTCTTTGTCGTAAACCTCTCCAAGAATTTCAAGCCGCGATAGGAATTGCCCTGAGGATTTAACTTGGGGCTCCAAACGGCGATGGAATACTTGCCGGGATTTACCGCGACGATTCCTCCTCCCACTCCACTTTTTCCGGGAAGGCCAACCTCGTAAGCGAACTCGCCTGCCTCGTCGTAAAAGCCGCAGGTCATCATAATCGCATTTACCCTTTTCGACTGGCTAAGGGTTAAGACTCGTTCTCCCGAGATGGGATTTTTCCCGCTATTGGCCAAATACAAAAAGGTGCGGGAAAGCTCGGCGCAGTTCATCTCGATGCTGCAGAGATGGAAGTAAAAATCGAGGACCTCCTCCACGTCGTTGTGAATATTGCCAAACGAGCGAAGAAGGTTGATCACGGCAAAATTCCGAAAGCCCTCTTGGTATTCAGATTCCGCCGTTTTAGCGTCATAGTTTATCGACTTTTCGCCGCTCAGGGATCGCACAAACTCAATGAACTCTTTCTTCGGGTTGTCGAATAACGAAACGAGCATATCACAGACTACTAGAGCTCCTGAATTGATCAATGGGTTTCGAGGAATTCCCGATTCGTACTCGAGCTGAACCAAAGAATTAAATGAAGTGCCCGCGGGTTCTACATCTACTCGGGTCCAGCACGACCGCCCGAGATGCTTAAAAGCCAATGTCAGTGAAAGCACCTTGGCGATACTTTGAATAGAAAACCGCTCTTGGTAATCACCCTGACCGTAACTGGTATCGTCGATGGTGGTTAGGCAAGCCCCGAATTTATTGGGATTGACTTTTCCAAGCTCGGGAATGTATTTCGCCACCTCTCCCAAGCTGTTCATATTGGAGACTTCAGTAAAAGTCCCGGCCAAGGTTTCTGATAGAGTCGAGTGATTCATGACGTTCCTAAGGTAGGTTTTAATTCAAAGGGATATTACCAACTAAATCGGATTCAGACCACACATGGAAAACGATAATGCCGGACGCCAAAATCGTCGTATCTTTAAATAAACGGTTTATAAATGCGCTTTTTCTTCGTTGGTTTAATCATCATTTTCCTGGTATCTCTGTTGGTAGGTCAATTGGCAACACCCAAGCGAACCCCCTTCCGCAGGGTATTTGCCCAAGGAATGTATTACACCATTTTGGGACTCATAGGATTTGGGGTGATTGTGGCTCTTGCGGCCATCATTTACAACACCGCGGCGCGGAAAGGAAGTGATACCGAGTTCTCGAAAATGACCAAAGAACAACGCGACGTGGTGCGGGACTCTTTGCGCTCAGAACTTCCCGATCCCTCCATGTCGGAGATCAAAACCAAGTTTATCGACTTCAATTTTGAGACTACGCTAATCCCCTGTTACGAAACGGTGCATAAACTCGATGTGGCTTCCCTCGAAGAAATCGAGAGCCTCGAAATTATTGGAGCCGGAACGTCTAAAGGCTTTTATGAAATCCAAACCCAAGGAGAACTAAGGGTCAATGAGCCCGTTCGCGGATTTCACCTAAAAGGGAATTTCCTCGTACAATATGCTTTCGAAGAGGGTGATAGCGACTTCGATCCCGGATGGAAATTCCACAAAATCCTGATCGGTGATTGTGAAGTGCTGGCTGCAGAAGGGGAAGAAAAAAAACCGGGAAAAGAAGAACTCTATCCTGATTTGCCGAGGGAGTAATTCAAGATTTTACCGAAATTCCCCGTCGCAGAATGTCAATCCATGCTGAGACTTTTCAGGAATCTTAGAAAGGCGACGATAAACGGACAAGGAATGAAGAAGTATTTGCTTTACGCCCTAGGTGAAGTGGTATTGGTGATTGTGGGAATTCTAATAGCCCTGCAGATCAACAACGCGAATCAAGATCGCATCCGGGCCGATCAAGAGAAAAAACTATTTGAGCAAATAGAATCCGATCTTCAGTCTAACTTGGCCGATGTAGAAGATCTTCTCGATAAATACGAGGTTTCTTCCAACTCTGCCGATTCACTCCTGAAGAGCTTCCGAACTAAAGAGAAGGTCACTTCCTTTGCCGCTCATGTCTCCATTATTCACCGTAGATTCTTCTTTACCGTTGCTTCTTCGGGTTATTCACAGCTCGGATCTTCAATGGGAAACGTGGTACAAAACAGTGAGCTGAGAAACAAGATTACGCAAATCTACGAGGGGGACTTTGTTGAGATTCAGCGCAAGCAGGAAATGCTCTTCGACCACCTCCAGCAAAACCTAATGCCATTATCAAATAGGCTCTTTTCCATCAAGTTTAGGGTGGAATTCAAAATTTCAGGTTTTGACGATGAACCGATGGACTTTTATGATCCACTAAACTTCGACGAACTCATGTTGAATACGGAGTACGCCAATACCATCGCCACCCAGAAGCGATTATACACCTATCAGGTGTCGGAATTGAAGAAAACCCAATCGAATATTAGGGCACTTTTAAAAGATTTAGAAGAAGAAATTCAATCTGAGGACTGACCTCACAACAGGTTTTCAATTTTAACTTTTTCCACCTCGTTACTCTGTTTATTTCCAAGCGGAAATACACTAAATTGCCGGCTCAAATCACCGATCATGAAAACCTCCCTCGCTTGGACCGTTCTTGCCGTCCTGCTTTTTGGTTGTGCTGAAGAAGTGCAAAAACAAATGCCTCCACCGAAGATATCGGTCGTGGAAGCAACTGAAGATGAAGTTGAAATCGAAAAAGACTTCGTTGGCCAGGTTTATGGATACATAGACATCCCGATCCGAGCTCGTGTCCAGGGCTTTTTGGAAGGTATCCACTTCAATGAGGGAATGCCCGTTAAAAAGGGGCAGTTACTCTACACCGTTGATTCCGATCCCTTCGAGGCTTCATTAGCAGCATCCCAAAGTAAATTGGCCGAAGCGGAGATCGAATTAGTGAATGCCTCCAACGAATTAAATCGTATTGCTCCACTTGCCGAAATGAAAGCGGTTAGTGAAAGCGACCACGATGCAGCCATCGCTGCAAAAGGAGCAGCTGAAGCAATGGTAGATGCGGCAGAAGCAAATGTCCGCATCGAGCAAATTCAATTGAGCTACTGCAAAATTCTTTCTCCGGTTGATGGACTGATCGGTAAAACCGAAGCACGAGTGGGAGAATTCGTCGGAAAAGACCCCAACCCGGTGATTCTTAATACAGTCTCAGCCATCGATTCGATTCGCGTTGAGTTCTTCATTACCGAGACAGACTACTTAATGCTGGCAAGACAATTCCGAGAGGATCGCGACAAGGAATCAGAAGAAGAATCGAATGCCTACAACCTCAAACTCATCCTTTCTGACGGCACAGAGTTCGAGCAGAAGGGAAGAATCAACTTTGTAAACCGCCAGGTTGATGCGAGTACAGGAGCCCTCTTAGTTCAGGCATCTTTTCCCAACGACGGTGGCCTGATTCGCCCTGGACAATTTGCCAGGGTGAGAGCAATTGTTGAACGAGTGGATAACGGGGTCATCATACCCCAGCGCTGTGTTTCGGAGTTCCAAGGCAGATTCAGTGTTATGACCGTGACTGACAGCAATACTGTTGCTCAACGGCCAGTTACCATTGTAGGACCTTACCGCGATTACTACCTCATTGGTTCGGGAATCTCCAAGGGAGATCGCCTGGTCTTGGAAGGAATTCAAAAGGTGAAAGAAGGAATGAAAGTTGAGCCGAACGTAATATCGTTCAAGTCTCAATTCGCCGAGCAAACTGCGGGACAATGAGCAAGAAGGAAGATATCTTTTTCGTTAAGCGCCCGATCGTAGCGATAGTAATCGCCATTTTCATGGTGATCATCGGGGGCGTTTCCATTCTCGGTTTGCCAATTGAGCAATACCCGAATATCACCCCACCGGTGGTGCGCGTATCGACTTCGTTTACCGGAGCAAACGCCGTTAGTGTGGAGCAATCAGTCGCTTCTCCGCTCGAGCAAGAGATCAACGGGGTGGAGAACATGCTTTACATGAAGTCGACAAATGCCAACGACGGGACCATGTCTTTGGATGTGACTTTCGACTTGGGTACCGACCCCGATATGAACACGGTATTTACCCAAACCCGTTCATCGGCTGCGACCCCAAAACTTCCTGAAGAGGTAAAACGTCTCGGGGTAAAAACCCAGAAGACGATGCCCAACATACTCATGCTGGTGACCTTGGTCTCTCCCGATGGAAGATTTGATCAGAACACCTTGGGTAATTACGGCTTGATCAATGTAAAAGACAAGCTTGCCCGTATCAAAGGGATTGGTCGGGTTGACGTTCTGGGAGCGAGTGATTACTCGATGCGTATTTGGGTTAAACCCGATCTATTGGCAAAAATGGGAATCACCATTCCCGAGATTATGAACGCCATCAAAGAGCAAAACGTGATTGCTCCCGGAGGTAAGTTCGGAGCCGAACCCGCGCCAAAAGGAACAGAGTTTACCTACACCGTAAGACTACCGGATCGTTTGGTTACCGAAAAAGAGTTCGGCGAGATCGTGGTTCGCTCGCTTCCCGATGGAAGTCAAGTGCGCATCAAAGACATCGCTCGCGTTGAACTTGGAGTGGAGAGCTACAACGCCTTTACTCGTTTGAACGGGAAGGACTGCGCGATAATTTCGATTTACCAAGCTCCGGGCTCCAATGCGGTACTCCTTGCCGAAAACATCATCGAAGCGATGGACGAAATGAAGGAGGACTTCCCCCAGGGAATGGACTACGAAGTTTCGTTGGATGGTACCGAACCGATTACTGCGGGTATCGACGAGATTATCGAAACGCTGATTATTGCCCTCTTACTGGTGATTTTGGTGGTATTCATCTTCATCCAGGATTGGCGTGCGACCTTGATTCCAACTCTTGCAATCCCGGTTTCGCTGGTTGCTGCTTTTATGCTGTTCCCGTTGTTGGGCTTCACTATTAACACCCTTTCTCTGCTCGGACTCGTACTCGCCATTGGAATTGTGGTGGATGATGCGATTGTCGTCGTCGAGGCCGTCCAGGTGAATATGGAGCAGGGAATGAATGCCAAGGAAGCTACCTCAGCGGCAATGCGTGAGGTTACTGCACCGGTGGTAGCCACTACTTTGGTTATGATTGCGGTGTTCGGTCCTGTAGCGGGTATGGCAGGAATTACGGGTAGTCTATACCAGCAATTTGCCATAACCATTGCAGTATCGGTCGTTTTCTCTTCCATCAATGCATTGAGCCTCTCTCCTGCCCTTTGCTCGCTTTTGCTGAAAAAACCCGAAGAGCCAAAAGGACTTCTTGGGCCATTCTTCCGAGGATTTAATAAATGGTTCGACAAAAGCACTGCGGGGTATACCAGTGTGACTAAGGTGGTCACGGGGAAGCTGAAACGAGGGGTGGTATACGTGATCGTGGCGGTTATCGCCGCGGGATTCTTTGGATCGCAAGTTCCAGGTGGATTCCTTCCCGAAGAAGACCAAGGGTACTTTTACGTAAACGTCCAACTGCCGAATGCTTCCTCAGTTCAACGCAGTGACGAAGTCTGCAAGCAGATCGAAGCGATTTTAATGAGTACCGAGGAGGTTGAATACGTGACGACGGTTGCGGGATTCAGCCTTTTGGCAAACGCGATGATTCCAAATACGGGATTCTTCTTTGTGAAGTGTAAGAACTGGGATTTAAGGGAGAAGACAGTTGCGGAACTCATGTACGAGATGAACGTGAAGCTGGGCATGGGTATCAAGTCAGCTCAGGTATTTGCCTTCGGTCCTCCCGCCATTCCCGGATTGGGTAACGGTTCGGGTTTCAGCATCATGATGCAAGACAAAGGAGGAGGTGAACCTGCTTACCTTGCGCAAAACACCTATAAGTTTATTGCGGCGGCCCAGAAGAGACCGGAAATCGCTTCGGCCTTTACCACTTTCCAAGCGACGGTGCCGCAGCGCTCGATGGAAATTAATACCGACAAAATTCTAAAAACAGGAGTTGCATTGGGAGACGTTTATGACACTTTTGCCGCCTTTTTGGGAGGAGCTTATGTAAACGACTTCAACCGATTTGGTCGACTCTATAAAGCTTATGTCCAAGCCGAACCTGAATACCGACAAAGCAAAGAAGGGCTTGATTTATTTTACGTAAGAAACAAAGAGGGGGAATCCGTTCCTGTGGCGACTTTCGTTGATGTGAAGAATACCTCAGGTCCCGATTACACCAACCGATTTAACCTCTTGCGGAGTGCAGAAGTGACGGGAGCTCCCGCCCCCGGTTATAGTTCGGCTCAGGCACTGGCTGCTTTGGAAGAAGTAGCGGCAGAAACCCTCCCCGATGACATGACCTATTCCTGGAATGCGATGAGTTACCAAGAGAAGAAGGCTTCAGGTCAGGCGGGTATCGTATTTGGCTTTTCACTCCTCTTCGTATTCCTGATTCTTGCAGCTCAATACGAAAGCTGGTCGATGCCTTTTGCGATTCTCTTGGGAACACCTTTTGCGCTTTTCGGAGCGTTCCTTTTCTTGTACTTGGCGCGATTCTTTAGCGAGAGTTACCTGACGAATATTTTCGCCCAGATATCTCTGGTAATGCTTATCGCGATGGCCGCAAAGAATGCCATTCTGATCGTCGAGTTTGCCAAGATCAAATTCGATGAGGGTATGTCGCTTTTTGATGCGGCCGTTGGGGCGGCAGAACTTCGTTTCCGGCCGATTTTGATGACGGCCTTCTCCTTCATTCTGGGAATCTTCCCCCTTATCCTCGCATCGGGTTCCGGTGCGGAAGCTCGTAAGGTGATGGGAATGGCACTGCTTGGAGGAATGGGAGTAGCAACGGCTTTAGGAGTATTACTTTACCCTATGTTGTTTGTGCTGGTCGGGAAACTGGCAGGCTACGAAAAGAAACGCCACGCGCAGTTAGCCGTAGCAAAAAAGGGAGGAGAATCATGAAGCGATTTCTAATCCTATTGCTCGTGTTAATTGTCGCCTCTTGTAAGGTGGGTAAAAACTATAAAGGGACGGAATTGACAATTCCTGACTCCTACCGCTTCACTGATATCGACTCAATACCTGAAGAGTATTTGGTAAATACAGATAGTTTAATTGCTGATAGCATCGTGGATTACGACTGGTTCAGTCTGTTCGATGACCCTGTTTTGGACTCGTTGGTTGATCAAGCTCTACGCTACAACCAGGATCTAGCAATTGCCGCGGAAAATGTGGTTCAAGCTCAATACAACATCGGTATTCAACGTTCGGAAATGCTGCCGCAGATCAGCTACCAAGGTGGATTTCAACGAGGAAATTTCCAGCAAAACCAGATTTCGGCGACAGAGTCAAACCTCTTTTTTGGTTTTGGTGCGGTTTCTTGGGAAATTGACTTCTGGGGCAAACTCAGAAGGTTGAACGAATCGGCAAGAGCTGATTATGTGGGAAGTGTTGAAGGGTATCGCGCTACCCAAATCAGTTTGATTGCCACGGTTGCGACCTTGTATTTTCAACTGCTGGAATACGAGATGCGTGTGGAGATTTCACATGAGACCATTGCGTTGCGTGACAGCATGCTTTCCATCATCGAAAAGCGTTTCGAAAAAGGAATTATCCCGGAAATTGACGTAAACCAAGCCCAGATTCAGCTGGCGATTGCTGAGGGGCAGCTTCCCGTTTGGGAAAGACTTCAGGCCCAAACAGAAAATCAACTCAGCGTTTTAACCGGGCAAAACCCCCATAGCATTGAGATTGGGGTTCCGCTAATGGATCAAGACACTTCTCTTTCTATTCCGGAGGGACTACCACTTTCCATTCTTACCAGAAGACCGGACGTTTTGGTTTCTGAACAACAACTCATCTCTCAGAATGCTCTCGTAGGAGCGGCACAGGGAAACAGACTCCCTTCCATTAGTCTTACAGGGATTCTTGGTGTGGCCGGTACTGAATTCAGCAATATCGGTGATGGTGGTGCCATCTGGAATTTAGGAGGATCATTACTTGGACCCCTCTTTTATTTCAATCGTTTCAAGCGGATTGCGGATATTGAAAAGAGCAAAAGAGATCAAGCACAACTCGCCTATGAACGAACCGTATTGCAAGCCTTCCAAGAAGTGGAGGATATTTTAATTGCCATATCCACACTTAAGGTTGAATTGGTGGCTCGACAAGACCATGTGCGGGCGGCAATAAATGCGCAAACTCTATCACAAGAGCGTTACAATCAAGGTGTGACGAGTTATTTGGAATACCTCGAATCTCAGCGCCAGGCTTTCGAGGCACAACAAAACTTCGCAGGAACCAAACAAGAACTTCTTACGGCTTACGCTCAGCTATACAAAGCTCTGGGAGGAGGCTGGGTAATCAACTAGCGACGCTCTTCGAGAATCGCGTTGTACCTGCGACGCATGTCATTGTGCTCCGAACGAATCCTGAGTGTTTTGTTCTTGATGTACTCGTGATCCTCGTCCATATGCTCATGGTCGTGCATAATTTCCACGAGTTTGGCATCAAACTCTTCATCAGTATACTCTCCTGCCTTGAATTTTTCCATGATTTCTTTGTGCGCTTCAATAATCTCTCGGTGATGGTTCAAGATATTCTCATGCTCAAAGTAAAACTGTGAATGTTCCTCAAGATCGGCGAGTAACTCTTCGTCTAAATCGATTTCTTTCTCGATGTACCCCATAAGTTCATCGTGATTCGAGCACATTACTTGGTGCTTTTCGTAGATCAATTTATGGTATTGAACACTGCTATCGTGTTTGGCCAACCATTGATCATAGTCTTTTTCGGCTTCTGTCACTTTGGGTCCGCACGAGAAGAAAATCCCTGCAAGAACCAAAACGAAAATTGATAATGCTGTTCTAAACATGTCGATGGGTTTTTGTTCGTAATGAAATTACACACCCAAAATCGACTATACACTGACAAAAATCAGTTCCTCCAAATCAAAAAGCAGATCAAAAAAAACGGCTCTGACGGAGATCAGAGCCGTGCATTCCGTAACCTTATTTGTGCTATGAAAAGATAGGCGCGATGCGCTTAAATTCCAGAAAGAATGCCCTTACAAAATAGGAATTTCACCAGGGAATTTCCAGAATCAGACCAATTATCTTTTTAAACAATTGACACTTAGCACCAAAAAACAACCCGCTAGCACCTCAATATCAGTTATTTGTAAATACTTCTGAATCTTCATTTCAAAATTCTAATTAGAAGGACTGATTCATTTAATGGTTTTCTTAACCCGGGGAATTAGCTCCTCCACTCGAATTCTGGCGAGTTCTTGTTTCTCAATCGACAACCCATATATACCGATCAATGAAAAGACGAGATTCTTGAAATAGACATCATCAACAAAAGAAAGGTCAGGTTTATACCTCATTTGACTGTAATCCATATTCTCCATTAAATAGGATGCCATAAACTGCTTTGAAAAAGTCTCATGCCGTTTGAACTCCATTTCTAAGTCATTGTATTGATCATAGTGTTCGACCAGCCTGTTTTTTAGTTGCATATCATCAATCAAATTCAAGTCTCCACTAAGCTGTAAGGTTTGAATGGTAGATGAATGTGGATTCACTCTTACCGGATCGATGACTCGGAAAAATCCGAAAAAAACTGAGTCTCTTCCAACCGTTTTTCCGTTCAGGTAAGGCATAAGACCATACAACACATTCAACCTCATTTGCGACTCCAGAATGGTCGAATCCAACAAGGCTTTGTCGGCCTCAAGATCCTGAACAATGCCTTCTAAATATATCTGTCTCTTTTCTTTGATCCGATTGTTTTCAGCCCAAGAATTCAGCATGAAGGCCAAGGTGATTCCCGCGGTTACAATGAGAAGCTCTCCGATGGCGTAACGCCAATTAATCTTTTTCATGCCTGAAATATAGGCACGAAAGAAATGTATGCATCACTGCTTCAAAAACTTGATCCGATCTTCGGCCAATTTAAGAACATAAGAACCCGGTTCGATATCACTTATATCAATTCTTCCGGAGAAAATTCCTTGCTTAATGACACGTCCCCGAATATCAATTATTGCGAAGGGCTCTGCACCGATCGACTTTAATTCAGTCGTGTTTATGACTATTTCGTTTGATGCAGGATTTGGATAGACCGAGATCATTACCGGGATATCGAAATAATCAAAAGATGATGAAGCTGTGGTTTCCAAAGGAGTTACGGAACAAGCACATTGTACTTTCCAGATGTAGCCACTCCCCTCTTCAAATGCACTCAGTGGAATAGTAAAGGAAGAAAGTCCTAAACCAAAAATATCCTGATTAAAAACCGGCGATCCAACAACGGTTCCTTGTATGGTAATTCTGCAAGCTTCCGTTTGAGGAAGCGGATTCCATGTCAGCTCAACGGCGTTTTCACCTACTTCCGCTTGGAGATTCTCAGGAATTAATCCTGAACAAGTAAAGGCTTCATTTTCATAGAAGGCGACGTGATTCAAAAACCCCGCGGTAAGGTCTACGGCTCCATCATTGTTGAAATCGCCAGCCAAAATTGAATTGGGATTTTGATAGGGATTATCGATTGTAGACCTGCCGATGAATTGGCCATTTTCGATTTCTATTATCCTTAGCTTGTTCGCAAAAAACTCCGCCATGGCAAGATCCTCATCCCCATCTGCGTCGGCATCAATCACTTCCAAATCATAGGGTCCCCAAAAATTATAGGGTACCTCCGCCTCAGGGGCAAACTGCAGTCCTCCCAGATTCTCAGCGTAATTTACACGATCATCAAAAATCGCTGCGGCGAAGACATCGATATCTCCATCCTCGTCGAAATCGAAAAATTCAATATCGCGAGCTCCGTTAAACCCATCAATCAGGACTTGCCGTGGACCAAACGACATATTTCCCAGGTTTTCAAAGAAATCGATTTGCTGATTTTGGCCAATATATGCTACGATCTCAGGAAGTCCATCCGTATTCAGATCCTCTGCAGCCAAAGCCCTCGATAAACTGCAGTCATTGCATAGGGTGATTCGATCATCGAAGGTCCCGTCACCGTTATTGGGGTAAATATGAATATTGGCTTCCCAACCCTCTGCTAACAGAATATCTAAATCTCCATCATCATCTAAGTCAACAACTTCGGGACGGTAGGGCTGACTCAATCCAACATCAAGAACAAAACTCTGAAAGGAAATTTCAGGACCTTCTCTGAAGTAAATCGTAATGGTACTATCAGGAATATTGGAAATGACCAGATCGGGCCAAGGATCATTATTCAAGGGGCCTTGAGCTATTCCAGATACACCGGTAGAAACTTCGAAAAGAGTTAATTGACTTTCCGGACCTGTCTCATTTTGGCGGTACCAAGTGATGCGCGAAGCACCCGGATCGGAAGAAACAATGTCATTAAACCCATCCAAGTCTACATCAAAAGCCAGTAGGCCATTTACTCCTGAAGCAGGTTTATTCACTATCAAAGGTGGTACCAAGGGAATGGTTCCACTTCCCGAAAAATCATCTTTTTGAAGAAAAACAGAAAGTTTATTATCTCCTTGGGAAGCAGTGACTAAATCATCCCGGCCATCTCCGTTAACATCCGCGCCGATATACACTTCCGGATTGGATACCGTCCCCAGCTGGTCCAGACTAATTTCAATGAAATCACCTGTTCCATCTCCCTCAAATAACGTGGGTGCGGCCAAGTTTTCGGATCCGACGCATAAGTCGAGATTTCCATCATTGTTAAAATCTCCCACTGCCAGATTCGATGCTCCATCCACATTTTCGGATACTATCTGTCTCGGGCCGAATTCACCTTCCCCCTCATTGAAGAAAACAGAAAGATCGTCAGAACCGAACCCAACGGAGGCAATGTCAACCAACTCATCATCGTTGAAATCGCCCAAAGCGAGCTTGTAGGTTCCAATTTGATCTTGTGTTAGAATTGTTTGGATTCCAAAATTCATCGAACCGAGATTTTTATGCCAGGTGACGTCGCAACCATTTAAACAGGCCGCTACAATATCGTTCAACCCGTCTCCATCCAAATCGGCAATTTTTGCATCTATCGCATCGGTTGTTGACGAGCTAACAATCACAGGCTCACCATAACCGTTATTTCCATCACTGGGGTATGCCCAAATAGCATCATTATTGATTCGAGAAATCAGGATATCAGGACCGGCAACGCCATTGAGCTCGCCAAATTCAATGCTCCTTACATCATCTAATTCCGAGTCGATCTGAATCGGACTTAAGAACGCTCCCGTTCCGTCATTAGGGACCCAGCCGAGCATGCCTTCCACTACCCCGACTAAATCCATATGCCCATCCATATTGATATCGGCGGAAGCCAAATTAAAACTGCCAAAATTTGCGAAAGGGATTGCTCCTTCAATAAGCTCAAAGTTCACCCCTTGATTTTTCCAATACTCAATTCCTGATTGATTCACCCCTATTCCTCCAATTACGGCATCCTGATCACCGTCGTTATCAAAATCGGCAACCGTAAGAGTTCGCAATTCAAAAGGGGTAGAACTGAGAAAATCAGGCTGTGAAAATGACTGAGCCAAAGAATGTGTTGAAACCAGAAGTATAAACAACACTGTAATAGATGTGCGCATGGTTGGAGTGATTAGTCAACTTAGCAAGTTACAAAAATGAAAGGTTGTACACCGGAATATTTGCATATTTCTAGGGTTAAGAATTCATTATCAGCAATTTGTTACGGATTTCAGAAAGGGAGAATTCGGATGAATGTATTTTTTGCTATTTTTAATCAGTTGATAATGAGCAGTTGAAGAAATTGTAAAATGCCCAGCTACTACTACTCGGCATTGAGCCGTGCTTTTTTACAAAAACCTATTCAACCCCTAAGAGATGTTCAACACTCAATCAATGGTCTTGATTGCAGATCACGACCCTTACTCAAACTCCAGTCTCTCAGTTGGCTTGAGAAAACTGGGCCTTGCTCGTACGGTTGTATGCACAACCTCTTCAAGTCAAGCTCTCGCTTATTTGCACAAGCAGCGAAGTTGTAGCTACCCCTTTCCTGATTTGATCTTCTACAACCCCAACATTGCGGATGGAGAATCCACAGATTTTCTGAATACGCTGTCTCAATGTTTCATGAATGAGCACTGTATGAACCTGTTTGTTTTAGAAGACAAAGCAGACGTTTCGGCAAATCAGTTTTCGGGATTTACTGATATCATTTCGGGAAAACTGAAAAAGCCAATTTCGATGGATGACCTGGTGCGCGTTTGCAGTGGTGAAGGTCAGTCAATTGCCTTGGAATAATCATTCTATTCATTCCATTATTGCTTACAAAAATGTATTTTCGCACCCCTGAAAGTAAACGGGGTGTAGCTTAGTCCGGTTAAAGTGCGCGTCTGGGGGGCGCGAGATCGGAGGTTCGAATCCTCTCACCCCGACAAGCTTGAAAACCCTTCACCGAGAATTCGGTGAAGGGTTTTTTCTTTTACGAACGGTGCCGAAGCTCGCTTCGAGGTGACGTTCGAAAAAGAAAAAACATTATCACGACGGAGGAGTGATAAAGGTTTTCAAGCTTGTCGTTCCCTGCTCCGATCACCGACGACCAGCGGGAGGAGGTAATCCTCAAACAGAATAAAATAGGACGTGAACGGAAAAACCATATCACGACGCAGGAGTGATGAGGTTTTCAAGCTTGTCATTCACACCCACGATCACCGACGACCAGAGGGAGGAGGTAAGCCTCAAACAGAATAAAATAGGACGTGAACGGAAAAACCATATCACGACGCAGGAGTGATGAGGTTTTCAAGCTTGTCGTTTCCTCACCCGATCACCGACGACCAGAGGGAGGAGGTAATCTTCAAACAGAATAAAATAGGACGTGAACGGAAAAACCATTATCGCGACACAGGAGTCATAAGGGTTTTCAAGCTTGTCGTTCACATCACCGACGACCAGAGGGAGGAGGTAAGCCTAAATCCCGGGCAACAAAGGCAATCAAAAATTCGTCACTTAAAAACTGAAAGCATTATCCGTTTCAGACTAATCCCCCAAACTTTTCGCGAAATTTAAAGTTTAATTGCCCCAAGTGAAATCATCCCTCAGTATAGTTTTAGCGTTGCTTGCCTTTCTGGTCTATGGACAGGAAAAGTCGGCCTTGTACGGAACTGTCGGAGATAGCCTTTCAGGAGAGACCTTGCCCGGAGCGACAATTTATATCCCATCTGTTGCAAGAGGAGGCGTGGCAGATTCGGATGGGTCCTATAAAATCGAATTAAAACCCGGAACATATGAGGTCCGGTTTTCCTTCGCAGGTTACTATCCTCATGAAGAGGTAATCACTCTTTCTGAAGGTCAAATGAAGAAGCTGGATATTTCATTAGCCAATATCACCTTGAAAACAGTTGAAATCAGGTCAAGCCTATCTGAGCACACCAAAGGAACGGCGATGAGTCGAACCAAGCTTGGAATGGAAACGATCGAGGTTTTACCTGCCTTTCTGGGTGAAGTCGATCTGCTAAAGACCATACAACTTTTGCCGGGAGTACAGTCAGCAGGCGAGGGAAATGCGGGTTTTTATGTACGTGGCGGTGGCCCCGATCAAAACCTCATACTTTTTGACGATGCGGTGGTTTATAATGCATCCCATTTGCTCGGGTTTTTCTCGGTGTTTAACTCTGACGCGATTGAAGAGGTAGAACTATTTAAAGGTGGGATGCCCGCTCGGTATGGAGAACGCCTTGCCTCAGTGATTGACGTCAAACAACGAAAAGGTAATCCTAATGAATTCAGCGGAAGAGGTGGCATTGGTCTAATATCGAGTAGACTTACCTTGGAAGGGCCGGTGCGTAAAGGAAAATCCTCTTTTTTGGTATCAGGCAGAAGGACTTATGTGGATGCGTTGATAACACCTTTTATCGATGAAGAATCTGACTTCGGTGGAAGCAGGTATTTCTTCTATGATTTGAACGGCCGATTCGATTGGGATCTGGGAAATGGAAAATCGGTTTATTTAAGTGGATATTTGGGTGATGATGCTTTCAGCTTTAGCAGTCCACAAACCGAGTTTACCACGGATGTAACGTGGGGAAACAGAATCCTGTCAGGAGGGTACACACAGGTTTTCAATAATCGTTCTCTGTTCCAAATTAACGGCTCCTTTACGCAATACACGTTTGGATTTAAAGGTGCCCAAGATGAATTCGAGCTAGAAGTACAGAGTCAAATCAGAGACTATCGGTTAAAACCCGAATTGATGTTTAAAATTGGAAGCCACACCCTACGTGCGGGGGGCGCCTACGTATTTCACGATATGAGTCCCAATAATTCCTCAGCTGAGCAAGGAGAAACCACTTTCAATTTGGGAGAACCTCAGCAGTTCTACAGCCATGAAGGGGCGCTATTTATTTCCGACGAATTTGATTTGACCGATCTCTGGCGTGTTGAAGCGGGAATTCGATTATCGGGTTTTCTTCATACAGGACCCTTTACAAGATACGTAGTTGATGATTCAGGAAACAAACAAGATACCGTCAACTATGGTAATGGGGATGCAGTGGCCGACTACATAGGATGGGAACCTCGCTTAAGTGTAAGGTATCAAATCGACGATCGTTCTTCCATCAAGGGATCTTTCACTCAGAACTATCAATATGTTCATTTGGCCAATCTTTCTCCATTGGCCCTGCCTACCGATGTTTGGCTACCCAGCACCGAAATCGTCCGGCCCCAATTGGGACGGCAATATGCCCTCGGCTACTTTCGCTTTTTTGATGACCTCGGTCTGGAGGCCTCTGTTGAAGTTTACTACAAGGACATGGAGAACTTGGTGGAATACAAAGAAAATACCCAACCAAGTGATGGAGTCGATAACAATGAAGACAACCTTTTGACATTTGGAAGAGGGGAATCTTATGGTATCGAATTTTTCGTCCGAAAGAATATTGGTAGAACAACGGGGTGGATTGGCTACACCTTGTCTAGAACGGAGCGACAATTTGACGCAATTAATGCGGGCAGATGGTATCCTGCAACCTTCGATCGCAGACACGACATTGCCGTGGTAGCTGCTCATCGTCTATCTGATAAATGGACGCTTTCAGGAAATTTTGTTTTTGGAACAGGTCGAGCTATCACCTTGCCTGTGAGCGGATACTTCATTGAAAACAATCTGGTGTACAACTATTCCGATCGCAACTCGTTTCGGATGCGCGATTATCACCGCTTAGATCTTTCTGCAACCTATTACACATCTGATACAAGGAAAAAGAGGGATGCTCTCACAGGAGAAGTTATTGAAAAGAAAAAATGGCTACAGTCTAAATGGGTTTTCTCCATTTATAACGTTTACAACAGATTGAACCCATATTTCTACTATTTCGACAACGAGGGAGAAGTTGCGAATGGCACCTTTCAGGTAACGGCAAAACAAGTTTCACTCTTTCCCATATTACCTTCAGTAACCTGGAATTTCTCATTTTGAAACTGCTCACCTACATAACGCTCGGCTTTTTGGTTTTGACTTCGTGCGAAAAGGATATAGAGATTGATGTCCCCGAAAGTGAGCCTCAATATGTCGTGGAGGGCAGCATTGAAACAGGTGGATTTCCCGTCGTATTGGTTTCAACAACCAGAGGTTTTTTTGAACCCACAACTCCGGATGACATTGCCAACAGCTATATCAACACCGCTGAAGTATTTGTGAACGGGATTCAATTAACCGGTGTGTGTGCAGATGAGATTCCCGATGAATTCATACCACAACTGGCCGAACTTGTAGGCATTCCACCGGAAGATCTAGATGATGTGCCTATATGTGCTTACATAGGGTTTGATATTATTGGTGAAGAAAGCTCCACCTACAACTTAAGAGTTGAGTTAGAAGAAGAAGTATTGACCTCAACTACCCATATTCCTGAAATTGTAGAGCCTGATTCGTCTTGGTTTAGGTTGTGGGCAAACAGTCCACGTTACGGTTATGTATTCACTCGATTAACGGATCCCGACACATTGAACAATGCTTACCGCGTTTTCACCAAGAGAATTGGCCCGAATAATAACGACAATCCGATAGACGATATTTTCTACGCCCCATTTGGCTCTGCTTTTACGGACGAATTCTTTAATGGCTCAAGTCTTGAAGTGGGTTTTCAAAGAGGACAGCCGGCAAATTCATCAAGGGAAGTTGACACGGGAGATGAAGCAGGATTCTTTGAAATTGGAGATCGTTTTGTTTTCAAATTGTGCTCTACCGATCGAAGCACCTATGAATTCTTCCGAACTTTCGAACAACAGTTAGGGACCAACGGGAGTCCCTTTGCAGCGCCGAACAATGTAGTATCGAATATCGATGGTGGTTTGGGAATTTGGGCAGGGTATGCTTGCTATTTTGATACCCTACTTGCCACGCCATAGGATTTGTATTCCTTTTGATAGGTTATCGTGATTAAAAACACGGGGTTTTCTGCCTGATTAGTTTGTAAATTTGTCGCCCAAATTTATTCGATAATGTCTCAAGAAACCGAACATGTAAAATGTCTGATCATCGGATCAGGTCCCGCAGGGTATACTGCAGCTATCTATGCAGCCAGAGCAGATATGAATCCTGTTATGTATCAAGGATTGCAGCCCGGAGGTCAGCTAACGATAACCACCGAAGTAGAAAATTACCCGGGTTACCCTGAAGGCACTCAAGGACCGGAGATGATGGAAGATTTTCAGAAACAAGCCGAGCGGTTCGGAACAGATGTACGCTTTGGGATGGTTACGTCCGTTCAACTCAATGGGGGGAAACACGAGGTGACGGTTGACGGGGAAAAGAAAATTACAGCCGACTCCGTTATTATTTCCACAGGGGCTTCGGCCAAATGGTTAGGAATTGAAAGTGAGCAACGGCTAAATGGTTTTGGTGTTAGTGCTTGTGCCGTATGCGATGGTTTCTTCTACAAAGGCCAAGATGTGGCAATTGTAGGTGGTGGAGATACTGCCGCAGAGGAAGCGAGTTATCTGGCAAAACTGTGCCGCAAAGTTCACATGCTGGTGAGAAGAGATGAATTGCGAGCTTCTAAGGCCATGCAGCATAGGGTAATGAATACTGAGAACATAGAAATTCATTGGAATACCGAAACAGACGAAGTTCTTGGTCAAAATGCGGTTGAAGGAGTTCGAGTGTTAAACAACAAGACGGGAGAAAAAACTGATATACCTGTTACCGGATTTTTTGTGGCCATCGGACATAAGCCTAATACTGACATTTTTAAAGGTCAGCTAGACATGGACGAAACGGGTTATTTAAAGGTAACTCCAGGCTCTACAAAAACGAATATTCCGGGAGTTTTTGCTTGTGGAGATGCCGCAGATAAAATCTATCGTCAAGCAGTTACTGCTGCAGGTACGGGATGCATGGCGGCTCTAGATGCTGAAAGATATCTCGCGGAAGTAGGAGTGCATTAAAGAAAAAGCCTTCCCATAGCAAGGAAGGCTTCTTTTTCATAGCCCAAATAAAAAATTATTCGGTTGCTTCTAATACGTTCTAAATCCCATAAGGTTGCCGCTAAACTTGAAACTTGAATTTTAGGATACAAGGCTTAAGCTTTTCTACCTTTT
>CAZWQX010000043.1:0-25498 GCA_964635965.1 uncultured Cryomorphaceae bacterium | reverse complement strand
CTATCTCATCAATGTCAGTCGGGGTGAGGAAGAACTCTGTTCTAAACAATCCTCGACCGTGTGAACCAGCATAAACAACGCCCGAATTTTCAACATTCCAAGGGTCTTCTTTCTGCTGACGTAGATCGAAAACAGGAACTCTCGGCATTTCTCCATTGTTCGCTTCTGACCAGGTCTCACCGTTATCTCCGCTATACCAAACGCCGTACTCAGTTCCTGCCAAGATTATCGAAGGATTTACAATATCCATAACCACTGAGTAAACCGGCATTCCCGTGAATTCAGCAGGAACATTCCATATGTTGTCAAATGAACCGATTCCAGCTGCTGTTGCGGCACTTTCTGATACCCTAACTTTTGAGGCTCCACCGTACCCTCCTTGCGAAATGAGTACTCTTTCACTCGCATCAGGACCTTGGCCCAAAGAATAGTCTACTTCGATATCGGTTACTGCTCCACCACCCTGCTGAATTACAGTTCTGGTCAAAGCAAATTCATCTTCATCAAACGTCAATTCCTCCTCAGTCCAAGCGCTGTTAAATCCGCTCAAACGAATCAATCTACCATTACCATATCCAACGTAAAGATGATCTCCATCAGGCGACCACTCGACACTACTTGGATTGCTCGACTCACCTTCATCTACCTGGTAAAATTGTGGTACACCATTCGTCTTAAGTGGTTGACGAGTCACATAAACTCCATTTGAAAGTGCAGCAGCCAAAAGAAACTGTGGCTTTTCCTGAACAAAAACGGTGTCAGCAACATCTTCAAAAATTTGAGTTTCATCCTCAAAAACCCTTTGGAAATAAGAATAGAAATTCACGTCTTGAGAAGGTGAGTATGGCAACGCATAGTCATTATTGTCTGCATCGACAAGAATATCACTTCCCGCGGGAATACGTGCAATTATTGTATCTCCTGCCTCCGTAACGATAGGCTCATCGTAAAACTCTAACCACGGCGAATCCAGTGCAGGGCTATATTCAACCACCACTTCAGAGAACTCGTTGTTTGGATGTTCGTGTAATGCTATATCAGTAGTGAAATCATCTCCTCCTCCACCTGAAACAAGGAAAAGATCGTCCATAGGGAAGATGTTATCGCCTCCATCGGTAGATCTGAATAAGGCCCCGTTGTATATAGTAGAGAACATGTAATCAGGAAACTTCTGAGAAATCTCACAGTCAAAACCATCACCACCCGTAAAGCGGACTGCAGCTTGTGGATTAGATCCTTCAAAGGCAGACCATAGAGTACCATTATCCTGAAGACCTCCAAGAACCTGACCAAACGGGTTGAACGCTATGGCATAGTACTGGGTGGTCTTGTAACCTTTGTTCAGATGTGTCCAAGTCGCTCCTTGTGTATTAGAGCGGAAAATCCCACCGTCAGAGCCAATCCACAAGTTGCCTGATTCATCCCAAGCGTCTGTGTGGATATCGGAGTGAACATAAATAGGACTCGGTGGTCCACCTGGGAATGAAGCAAAATTCGCATTCACCTCTTCCCAAGCAGTAATACCAGGAGTTGTTCCTACTAAATTCCATCGCCACATTCTGATACCCCCCATAATTACCTCTTCGTTGTCTCCAGGTACACTTGTGATCATGTTGTCGTACCATCCTTGAGCAGTCAGGCCGTTGTAAAATGGTGCGAACTGAGATATCACTCCTCCGGAATTACTTTGTGGTGCGATAACATTCCAGGTATCACCTCCGTCAGCTGAGGCATATATCCCTCTTAAGAAACCACTAGGTTGAGCAAGGGAAACATACATGTAGTTTGGATCATTCTGAGAAATACAGAGCTCAGTTGAAGCAAATCCGGAAGTCGGAAATCCACTGTCCCCGTTAGATTCGTTGATTCGAACCCAGTTATCTCCGCCATCCTGCGAACGAAACAGTCTGGTACCAATCATGGCTAGCATTGTTTGGCCATCAGAAGATATATCCAAGTCTCTTACAAGTCCTGCACTGAATAGGCCATTCGGGGTATCACCAAGCTCGGTATCACCATGAGTAAATGGATACAATCCGAAGTTTGTACCTACCCATAATTTATTCGGATCAACGGGGTCAGCTTTTATAACATCAGTTTCTGCCCAGTTAGAACTTGGGTCATAAGGTTCTGGCTGGAAGTCCGAAACCAAATCCCAAGTTTGGCCATCATCATTAGATACAAATAATCCACGACCGATAAACCCTGAACCACCTGAACCACCACTACCCTCACGGCTGTGACCGGTAGCAGCATAAATAGCTCCATTACCAAGTCGAGCCAAAGAAGACACGATCAAATAAGGATCAAAATTCGTGAGCGGACTCCAGTTTTGAGCACCGTCATTCGTAATGTAAAGACCTCCGGAAACTCCTCCTGCTATCAATACATTTCCATCTGCGCTCAAGGGTAAGATCGCTCTAGTTCTTCCCCCAACATTATCAGGACCAATAGATGCCCATTCAATATCGTCGTTCTTCGCTTGAGGCAAACGCACTTTTTCAATAGCCTTCTGTACATTTAAAATGTCCTCCATCTCCACTTCTCCAGTGTAGATGTTCGCCCTGACGGAATTCAGATACTCAATATGGCCTTTAGCCCCTGTAGCCACTTCGTTGTAATCACTACGCGGAGTGTAGGCAGGCGCTTCTTGGCCATCATCATTCATCGCATACCATCCCAACACGGCACCGGAAGCAAATCCTAGTGTAATGAGTAAATTTCTGATTTTCATACTCTTTGGTTTAATTTCAGTTTACGCACGCTTTTCAGCGGGGCTAAATTTAAAAAAAATGACGACGTTGCCTCAGACAGAACATCGACAAAGCTTGTATTCTTTACACGTCAGAAGAGATGTTTTTCTGCGTGATACGAAGATCGGACCAACGGTCCGCTCTCAACATACTTAAAGCCAAGTTCAAGCCCAATTGTTTTGTACTCAGCAAATTTTTCGGGGGTGATAAATTCAGCAACGGGAAGATGTTTTCTCGTAGGTTGGAGATATTGACCAAGGGTGAGGATATCGGTATCAACACTTCTCAAGTCTTCCATTGTTTCTATAACTTCACTTTCGGACTCACCCAATCCAAGCATTACACCTGACTTGGTTTTCATTCCCCCTTGCTTTAGTCGCCGCAACACTTCAAGACTTCTATCATATTTTGCCTGAATTCGCACCTGCTTAGTGAGGCGTCGAACGGTTTCCAAGTTATGGGATACAATTTCCGGAGCGACGTCGATTATTCGCTGTAAGTTCTCCCATTTGCCCATGAAGTCAGGGATCAACGTTTCGAGGGTTGTACCTGGTGACTGATGTCGTATGGCCCTCACTGTTTGAGCCCAAATGATGCTCCCACCGTCGGGAATGTCATCCCGATCCACGGAAGTAATTACACAGTGTTTAACCCCCATTAATTTAACTGATCTCGCTACTCGTCCGGGCTCAAATTCGTCGACTTCATCGGGACGACCAGTTTCCACTGCACAAAATCCGCAGGATCTAGTACACACATTCCCAAGAATCATGAAGGTCGCCGTCCCGGCACCCCAGCACTCCCCCATATTGGGACAATTTCCACTTTCACAAATTGTATGAAGCTTGTGCTCATCCACAATCTCCCTTACTTGTTTATACTCTTTTCCCGTAGGAAGTTTTACTCTTAACCACTTAGGTTTTTTAACCCTCTCTCGAGTGCTTTCAGCTACTGCCTCCATCAATTACTTATTGAATTTGGATCCAAATTGTAATGCCAAGTAAAAATTAAAAAAGATAGCCTTGTTATCGGCGAATGCCATAATCTCGATTTCCTCAATCGGATAATAATCTAATGTGGCGCCAACCTCAATTCCTTTGATTCCCGATCGCTCAGGGTCATATTCAAAATTCAAAGCAAAGGCCCCATGAATGCCAGGATGAATTCGAAGCTCATCAAAACCCCTTAAACCACTGGCTCGACCAAATATATTCTCTACGTTATGTTGATCGGGATCATATTTTTCCACGATTACATCTACATAGTTAAATTGGCCTTCTCCCGGAATTCCAATTTCGAGATACACCGGCTTGGAGAACCCCAGAGAAGGCCCTAACCTCCAGTTGTATCCTACTGCAACTCCGGATTTTCGGATTTTGTCGAACTTCAAATACTTCTTTCCTATTGTCGGCCGAATCACGAAAAAGTTATTCAGCTTTCCATAGATATATGAACGGCTGTCATCGTAATAGGGGTTGAAACTCCGAACTTCTTTTGGGTGTTTCATTCCGACGATATCCAGCTGATACATGCGGGATTTAAACGCGCCTTTGTTCTTGGTGTAGGTAACATGAAGACCCCAGCCATTTGTGTGCAGGATTCCACCGCCATAAACTGAACGGTCATAAATAATGACCGATTCGTCGAATATGGTTTGTTCTTGTGTTTGCGCTTGCACGGTAACAAAGCCCAGGCTTGTTAAGAACAGGATGAGAATACCTTTTACGACACAATTCATCAGGATAAAGATAACATTACTTCAAGGAATCTGTTCAGAGCTATTGACGGAAAAGCGACACTCTTCATTTTTCCATAAGCAACGACAATTATTAAACAGATTCAAGCCGAGTTTCCCTAAATGGTTTCGCCGTCTGATTTTGGAATTAGCCCTACAAAATCATCTGTTGAAATGGACAAATGGGAATCGTTGTACAAGAGGTCACCCTTTAGATATAAAAAGGCCTGTGGAGATTCATGACGCACTCCCGTACTCAGCGCCAAAGAATTACTCACTTCTCTATTTTTTATAACATCCAACAAATAGTAAGACACTCCCTCCACTTCACTCCGTTCTAAACGACGCTTGGCCACAGAACTAAGGGCACATCGAGTGCTGTGTTTAAAAATAAGGACAGGATTTGCACTACTCCGCTTGATCGCTTCATCTACATCTGAAACGGAATTCAAGGATTTCCAAAATGGCATTATCCGGGAACGTCTGTTCTTTCAGTTGCGATATCAGCTTTGCTGTATGCCGCGCAAGCTTTCTTTTGCGTACGACATGATGATACGGCAATAGCTAAAAGAAAAAGAACGGCTAATAAGAGGCTTGATTTTTTCATTCTGCTTTGACTCTGCTTGACAAATATAATTAAACGGCAAAAAACCGTTTAAATTTGAAATCCACGCCAAAAAGGTATTCTTGGGCACATATTCAGGTCGCAAATTTCAAATTCTACTGAAGCTATTCATCATGGCAATTGCCATGAACGGAAATGGTGACCTTTTTGCCCAGGCCGGAGGCACCGTTCTGGTTGACATTAATCAAAACCCTCCAACAACCAAATTCCAAATCGGTTTAACCGATTCGGTGGCCATCTATTCGAAGGCTTATCAATTCAGACAAAATCTTATTTCGGAAGGCTTCCTAACTGCTTCCATTGATAGTATAATTCTAACTCCGAACGATACAAACAGAGTCTATTATTTTCAAGGTTCACGGTACTTGTGGGGAAACTTGAGTCCCGGAAATGCTCCCGAAGAAATGTTGTCTTTCATTGGCTTCAGAGAGGAGATTTATCGCAGTACTCCTCTAAACGCCAACCAAATAAGTAGTCTCTTCTCGAAAATTCTGGACTATTCTGAAAACAATGGTTTTCCTTTTGCACAAATTGGCTTGGACAGTTTATCAATTGATCGAGAGACAATTAGAGGTTCATTGAACTACGAACGGGGCGACTTTGTCACGCTCGACAGCCTGATAATTAAGGGAGGGATAACGACAAATCGCAGTTACATCGAAAACTATCTCGGTTTTCGAAAAGGCAAACCTTATGATCAAAGCGCGCTAAGAAAAATTCCAAACCGCCTCAGAGAAATTCCATTTATCTCAACTATAAAACCTTACGAGATAGGAATGAGACCGGGAAAAGCGGATGTCTATCTTTATTTGGAAAATAAAAAGGCCAGCAATTTTGATGGTGTTCTTGGTGTGCTTCCCGACCCTGAAACAGGAGACATCTTATTTACGGGAGATGTAAAATTGAATCTCCTGAATAGTTTGAAAAAGGGTGAAACCATAAACCTTCAATGGCAAAGGCTTCGCTCCCAAACCTCTCAGCTCGACATTCTAATTCAGTACCCTTTTTTATTTAACACTCCGCTCGGACTTGAATTCAAGTTGAACCTCTACCGACGTGACACTACTTTCAGCCAAAATAGAGTAAATATTGGGGTTGAATATTATTTGCCGGGAAATGACAAATTGAAGATCTACTACGAAAGCTTTTCCGCAAATACCATAGGAAGTTCAAATGAAATATCCGGCGGACTTGCTGATTCCAGAACCAACCTTTTCGGATTAGGAGCATTTTTCGCCGATCTCGACTATCGGTTCAATCCGAGAAGAGGTTATTTGCTGGAATTGTCAGGCGCAGCAGGAGAAAAAAGGATTCTCTCAGAAATCGAGGAAGACCAAAATAGAAATAGCGACCTATACACGAGTAATGCTGATCTGAACTTCTACTTCCCGCTATTCAAAAGAAGCGCAATAAAATTAAGAGTTCAAGGTGGTTTAGTGATAAACGAGCGTCTTTTTCAGAATGAGATTTATCGAATCGGGGGATTAAAGACCCTAAGGGGGTTCGATGAGCAAGCAATTTTTGCCTCGGGATATTCAATTGCAACAATTGAATACCGCTTCATTTTGGAACAAAATTCCAATCTATTCTTATTTTTCGATCAAGCATACTACGAGAATCAGGTTGAAGGACTGGAAGTTAGCGACAACCCATTTGGATTTGGTGGAGGAATCAACTTCGAAACCAACGCCGGCGTATTTTCGTTGACCTATGCACTTGGAAGACAATTCGACAATCAGATTCTATTCCGAGGAGGAAAGATTCACTTCGGGTTTGTCAGTTTTTTTTAATGAAGAAATTCATCATTCAAATAGCGGGATTTTTGGCTCTATCGCTTTCTGTTTCGGGAGCAGATATGAACCCCGCCTTGGTAGGCTTTCTTAAGGAATATCTTTCCATTAAATATCGCGATACATCATTTGATCGATTCATCTACGTTGCTGCCAAGAAGCAAAAACTCTATTTGATTGAGGGTGAAGAAATCATCGCCTCCTATAACATCTCTACGGCTAAAAACGGAATTGGTCAGAACAGTGGTAGCTTTAAAACTCCTGCAGGACTTCATCAAATAGCCGAAAAAGTGGGTGAGGATCTACCGATCAATAGCATAATTAAGCAAAAGGTGGCCACTGGTGAATTAGCTCGCCCAATAGAAATAGCAGAATCCACAAATCAGGACTTTATTACCTCACGGGTAATGCATTTGAAAGGGATGGAACCACAGGTAAATTCAGGTGGGAAGGTGGATTCGTATGAAAGAGGGATTTTTATTCACGGCACCCATGAAGAAGGCTTAATCGGACAAGCGGCGTCCAAAGGCTGCGTACGAATGACCAATAGTGACGTTATCGACCTTTTTCAAAGAGTAGAAGTTGGTACATTTGTGGTTATTCTGAATAACTAATCTTCTTGATTTTATATGGGTTCTGAAACCCTCTTTTTGGTGATCGGATTGATTGTCTTCGCCCTTATTTTAGGATTCGTAGCGGGATTACTGGTGTCAAAAAGAAGTGGATCAGAAGAAGCCCTAAAAGTTGATCTGGAGGAAACCAAAGCCAAATTAGAGGCTTCGACGGAAAGACTAAGTGAGCTCAAAAATGAACTTGCCGATACCAATAGAAGCAAAGATTCATTGAGAGAAGAGAAAGAAAAAGCTCAAATCCTCATTTCTCGGCTGGAAACGGAAAAATCCGGGGTAGAAAAACAGGTAGATTTACAGCGGAAGGACATCCAAAAGATGCAAGAACAGTTCACTAAAGACTTTCAAATTCTCGCCAATCAAATATTCGAAGAAAAATCTGAATCGTTCACAAAGAAAAGTCGAGAATCAATTGATCAGTTGTTGGCTCCTTTGAAAGAGAAGTTGGTCTCTTTTGAAAAAAAGGTCGATGAAACTCACAAAGAAAACCTCAAGGAATCATCGGGATTAAAAGTAGAGCTTAAGCATCTGCGTGAATTAAGCCTTAAGATGACCGAAGAAGCCGAGAACTTGACCAAAGCCTTGAAAAATGACACCAAGGTGCAGGGAAATTGGGGAGAACTGATTCTGGAAAATATTCTTGAAAGCTCGGGACTGAAAAAGGATAGAGAGTACTTCATCCAACAAAACTTTAAAAGCGAAAACGGAAAGCGCTTTCAACCTGACGTAATGATCAAACTTCCCGATGAAAAATGGGTGATAATTGACAGTAAGGTTTCGCTTGTAGCTTACGAGAACTTTGTTAGTGAACAGGATGATTTATTGCAGGAAAAGCATTTGAAGAACCACCTCATTTCTTTGAAAAACCACGTTAAGTTATTGGCTGAGAAAAAGTACCAAGAGGTGGCAACGGGGAAAAACCTGGACTTCATTTTGATGTTTGTTCCCATTGAGCCTGCGTATTTATTGGCATTGCATCGAGAGAATCGATTATTTAATGAAGCATATGATCGCGGTATTGTTATGGTGAGTCCTACGACCCTAATCGCCTCATTAAAAATAATCTCTACCACTTGGAAGCACGAATACCAAAACAAAAATGCGTTGGAAATTGCCGATCGAGGAAAGCATCTACTGGATAAATTCATTGGATTCGCAGAGGATTTCGAAAAAATCGGTGATCAAATTGAGAGGACCACAACTACTTATCACGATGCAATGAAAAAACTAAGAGACGGAAAGGGTTCGCTGGTATCTCAAGCAAGGCAATTGGAAAAACTAGGAGTTAAAGCCACCAAAAAATTGAGTCAAAACTTGATTGATGGAGATGAATAGATCGATTCTTGTTGGAATTGTACTTGCTTCTATCCTGCTTGGCTGTGCAAGTTCGAATGAACTGAGTAAGGAAGATCTGATTGCCACATATGGGTCTGCAAGACTTGATTTGGCTCCGGAAATACACGTGTTCCATCATTCCAAAGATTCCACGGAAATCAGCATTCGTTTTAATTCTGAAAATTTGCTTTACAGCAGAAGAGAAGATGATGAATATGCTGCAAACGTTGAAATCGTTTTGGAACCTGTTTCAGGTCAGACGGAATCTGGCAAAGTCTTGGAGAAGACCATTTATAAAGTACCTGACATTCTTAGAAAACACCAGGGAAAGGACGTACTTGCCTCAGCCATGATTGAATTGCCCTTCGGAGCTATGTACGACGTTGAAATTACCATAAAAGATAGATCCAGTGGCAAGCGGTACAACCAATTGATACGGACGTATAAGGATTCACCAAACAACCGAAATAATTTTTCCACCTCAGAATCAGATAATCCGCTGCCCGTATTTTCGGATCGAATCAAGCCAGAGAAAACGTATGAAATTGCATTTAGTCTTTCTGATACGGTAACTCGAGTTTATGTCAATTATTACGACCGTTCATTTCCTCTTCCACCACCTCCCTTCACGTTTTATGAACCGAAACCTTTCGATTTTAATCCCGACGATCAATTTGTATTGGAATCCAGTGAGGGGAAATTCAATCTTTCCAGTCGCAAAAAAGGGTTTTATCATTTTAGAATTGACACATCGATTGTTGATGGTTACTCACTTTTCATATCGGCCGATGAATTTCCTGAAGTGCAGGAAGTAAGAAATATGCTGGAACCCTTCAGGTATTTGGTTAGCGGTAAAGAGTACAAAAGCATCCTCGAAGCTCCTGATTTGAAAACAGAAATTGAACGATACTGGATAGATTGGGCCGGAGATCAGGGAAGAGCGAGAAATAGCATCAAAGCATACTACAGCAGGGTTGAATTGGCAAATAAGCACTTTTCGTCTCACTTGGAAGGGTGGAAATCCGACCGTGGATTGATTTATCTGGTTTACGGAAAACCCGATAAAATATACCGTACTGCCGAATTGGAAACTTGGATATATGGTGAGGAACGAAACCCGTTATCATTGACCTTCAGGTTCTTAAAAGTTGAAAACCCTTTCACAAACAATGATTATCGCCTTAACAGAGAAGATTATTTCAAACCATCTTGGTACCGTTCCATTGAGGCCTGGAGAAATGGCAGGGTCTATTAGTCATTATGAAAAATAAAGAATACATCGCTTATGGACTGAACCCGATAATGGAAGCCATGAATTCGGGAAGGCCTATTGATAAGTTACTTGTGCAAAAGGGAATGCGCGGCGAAAAATCAAGAGAGATCACCGATGAATTGAGAAATAATGGGGTTCCGATTCAATACGTTCCAAAGGTGAAACTCGACAAGATTACGGGAAAAAATCACCAAGGGATGATTGCCTTCATATCTCCCGTTGAATTCGATAATCTTGACTGGTTAGTTCCAAGCCTCTATGAGAAAGGCGAGATACCATTTATTCTGATTTTGGATGGAATTACTGATGTACGGAATTTTGGAGCAATTTGTCGCACAGCGGAATGTGCAGGTGTCCATTCCATTGTGGTACCGACAAAAAATACGGCTCAGATTGGACCCGATGCAATTAAAACCTCGGCAGGCTCATTACTGAATATATCCATATGTCGTTCAACGGATTTGTTAAAATCAATTGAATTCCTCAAATCAAGCGGTTTGAATGTATTTGCTTGTCATGAAAAAGCTCGAAACCTTCACAGCGAAGCGGATTTAAGTGGCCCAAGTGCTTTCGTTATGGGGTCTGAAGAAACGGGCATACAGAATGAAATAAAGGCAACCTCCAACCAAGAAATCCGTATTCCTCTTAGAGGAAGCACACAATCTTTAAACGTGTCTACGGCCACGGGCGTGATCCTTTTTGAAGCTCTAAGACAGCGCATGTTGCTTGAATAGAGGTTATTGAAAGGCGATTCTTTAAAACTTCCTTAATCGGGTCTCGACTGGGTATTGTGCTACCTTATTTTTAAGACTTAAATCCTCAAAACAGGGATTTGGGAGCACAATTATTACCGACATGAAATCCTTATTGAAAATCACCTCTTTCTTAGTCGTATCGATACTTCTGGCCCAATTTGGGCAGGCCCAGGAAACCAGTCCTTATAAGCGGTATTTTGAAATCAAATTCTCAGAGTCTCCTATTTCCAAAGTTGAAATGGAAGCAGAAGTTCTTGCCGATTCTCCCTTTCAATTCATTCGGTCTTGTTCAGAGCGTGACGCCACCTTGATAGCGGTTTCTGCCGATGAACCAATGAGAATAAGGGATATGATAAGTGAGTTGGAGAATCGTATTCGAGAGCATGCGCCGGATTCCCAAGTTGAATCAATCGAAGTTGTAAAAGCATCTGAATCAGAAACGTATTGTCAATGAAATCACCCAATAAATTCATTACAAGCAACGGAATAGGAAGAACCATCACCTTGGTGATGTTCCTCTTTCTTGGAAATCTCGCATTTGGCCAGATCGAACTCACCTATAACGTGAATGCATCAGAATTAAGCGAAGCAATTTCCGGAAATGGAGTTCAAATATTGAATGCCACGCTTACATGTCCTGATAGTGCTTCAGGTCGATACACGATCACCGGTGTTGACGATTTCGTAACGGGTGACGGAATCATTCTTTCCACGGGAAATATAGATAACCTTCGCGGTCCGAATAATACTGAAGCAGCGACTACCATCTATAATGCTCCAGGCGACCCCTTAATTACAACCATCGCGGGGAATAACAGTTTCGATGCCTGCGCACTCGAATTTGATGTCGTTCCGGTTGGGGATACGCTGAGGTTTAATTTCACTTTTGCCAGTGAAGAATATGATGAATACGTAGGAACCCCGTTTAACGATTTCTTTGGTTTCTTCATTAGTGGCCCCGGTATTGTTGGTGATCCGGGACTTGATGGTCAAGAAAATATCGCTTTGATACCCGGCACGACTATTCCCGTTGGAATAGCGACAGTCAACAATGGAAATCCTGATTTAGGCGTCCCTCCATCAAATCCTGATTTCTATTTTGAAAACCCGCTGGGCCTTTCAGCTGACATTCAGTATGATGGTTGGACTCAAAATCTTTTTGCTGAAAGAGTTGTAACTCCCTGTGACACCTTTTCTCTCAAGTTAGTGATCGCAGATGTGGCAGATCCCGAATGGGATTCGGCTGTTTTGATTGAAGCAATTGAAAGCAATAGCATTAGTCTGGCCCAAGAAACGGTTGGCGGACTGGAATCAACAATTGAGGGATGTAATAATGGAACAGTGACTTTTACTCGAACTCCTGTCACAGACCAGCCTTCCGTTGTTACCTTTTTCGTGGATGGAACCGCAACCAATGGAGTCGATTACACTCAAATTGGTGACGACCCGGACCCCGCCGTTCCAAAAACAATCACAATTCCAGCTAATCAAGCATCTGTTTCCATTGACATTATCCCAATAGACGATGGACTGGACGAAGGTGAAGAGTTTATAGACATTTTCGTTGGAAATCCCGATTGTGTCGGAACGGTTCAAGATAGTATTAGGGTTTTGATTAATGATTCCATTAATGTTTCCATAGATCCTCCACTAGCATTTGTTTGTTTAGGGTCTGATCTTACATTCGAGGTCGAGGTGGATGAAAATGCAACTTTCGAATGGACCCCACCTACTTTCCTGGATGATCCGTCCATTGCCGAACCAACTACCACCCCAACTTCTGATATTACGTATTCACTGACGGTATCAGCCGCAAGCTGCCAATCAATCGCGATCACGGAAATATTTGTAAGTGAAGTCGTGCTTTCTGCAGATGTCACAAGTATTAATTGCGCGGGAGATGGTAATGGGAGCATAGATCTCACCATTAGCGGAGGTCAAAGTCCGTTCGAAATCCAGTGGTCAGGTCCAAACGGATTTACTTCCATCGAAGAAGACATATCAGATTTAGAACCCGGAACATATGCCGTTCTAGTGACTGATCGTGATGGGTGCACCGATGAATTAACAGCAGAAATTCTTGAAGCCGACCCCATTGAATTGGAATTATCAAGCCCAATTTTCCAAGGAGGTAATAATGTTTCCTGTGCCTTAGCATCTGATGGTCAGGCCACGGTGATACCTTCCGGAGGAACACCTCCCTATGAATTTCAATGGAATGATCCTGGAAACCAAACAACACAGACTGCCACTGGCTTAACGGCGGGGACTTACGAAGTAACCGTAACCGATAATAATGGGTGTGAAGAAACAGGCTCAATTACATTAACTCAACCCGATCCCGTTGCGGCCGTGCTTGACAACCTGGTTGATGTTCCATGCAATGGCGAAGAAACGGGTTCGGTAACAATCGCTCCATTAGGTGGAGTTGGCCCCTACACAGTTGTTTGGAATACCATTCCTGCGCAATTCGGAAATACCGCCACAAATCTGGGAGCAGGAATTTATATTGCCTCCATCACGGATGTGAACGGGTGTCAAGGAAGTGTGGAAATTGAAATCAGCGAGCCGCTTGAATCATTGGATGGAAATGTGACGGTAACAAACGTTACCTGCAATGGTGATGCTGATGGAACGGCATCTGCATCAATTACCGGAGGAACTCCTCCATATACCTACTTATGGAGTCCTCAACCAACAGTCGATGAATCTTCTATTTCAGGACTTTCAGGAGGTAACTACAACCTTCAGGTCACCGACGATAATGGGTGTGAGTTAAACTTACCTTTTACCATTGTAGAGCCCGAAGTATTAGAAGTAGGGATAATTGAAGCTCAAGATCCCACATGCAACGGATTTGATGACGGATTCATTAGCGTGCAAGCTGCCGGAGGTACTTCACCTTATACATTTACGTGGAATACAAATCCTGAGCAAACGGGTCCGTCTATTTCAGGGCTTGAAAATGGTTCTTATACCGTGACCGTTGAGGATAACAATGGATGCATCGAAACCTTAGAAATAGTTCTGAATGAACCTGATGAGCTTTCGGTAAGTATTGTGAATTCTAATGATCCATCCTGTTTTGGATTCACCGATGGCAGTATTGAGGTCCAAGCAAATGGCGGAACCGAGCCTTATAGTTTCGAATGGAATACAGTGCCACCTACTAATGGGTCAATCCTCAGTGGCATCGGAGCAGGCGTTTATACTGTGACGGCGACAGACGATCAAAATTGTACTGCCACTCTCGAAATTACGTTGATCGAACCTGATCCACTGGTTGCAACCGTGACGTCCATTCAAAATGTTTTATGTAATGGAGAGGCAACAGGATCAATTGAAATAAGTGTTTCAGGAGGAACACCTGTCTATCTTATTGAATGGGACGATCCGGCGAACCAAACGGGCTTAACAGCTGAAAATTTAGTCGCAGGAACATACACTGCAACGGTGACTGATAATAATGGGTGTATCACCAGCATTCAGGCCGAAATCACTGAGCCTGATTTACCACTTAATGCTTCAATTACGGCTCAAACGAACGTCGCATGTTTTGGAGAAAGCACCGGATCAGCAACCGTGACAGCTACAGGTGGAAGCGGTTCTTATTCTTATTCATGGAATGACCCGGCCAATCAGCAAACGTCCACTGCTACAGGACTTGCAGCTGGAACTTATACGGTTACCGTCACCGATAATAATGGATGTGCGACCCCCGTGACGGTGGATGTAACAATCACAGAACCTTTGGCAGAGCTTAATGCAACATTGACTCCCTCCATATTTGGTGGTGGTTTCAATGTACCATGCGCGGGAGACAGCACCGCAACCATCGATCTTGACATTACAGGTGGAACTGCTCCTTATTCAGTACTGTGGAATTTGCCAGGGTTAGAGACTTCGACGGACGAAGACCTCTCCGACTTAGGTCCCGGTGATTATTCGGTAACAATCACAGATGACAATGGCTGTACAACAACCGAATCAATTACGCTAACTGCTCCAACTCAGTTGGAAATAGAAGCAACTACAACTCCAAGCTTATGTTTTGGAATACCTGAAGGTGGAATTGAAATAGTAATTAGTGGAGGTGTGCCTTCTTACACCGCTGATTGGACAGGACCCAATGGCTTCACAGGGTCAGGCACTAGTCTTTCAAATCTGGAGGGGGGAGTCTATGAAGTTACGGTGGAAGATGCTAACGGGTGCACCCTACTCGATGCCGTGACGGTTATTCAACCTGATGACTTGGTCATTACCGTCGATTCCGTTTCGGACTACAACGGATTCAATACATCTTGTTGGAACAGTTCTGACGGAGAAATCTACACCACGCCTTCCGGAGGAACACCACCTTATTCATATCAGTGGAATACGCCTGGAGACCCGAACTTTTCCAATCAAGAAGACCTGATTAATCTTTCTCCAGGCACCTACGAGGCCGTGTTGATCGACGATAATGGATGTATTCAAAACGAGTTCATTGAAATAATCGCGCCCGATACACTCGAAGTTGACTTTCTTCTCAGCGAATACCAAAATGGATTTAACATAAGCTGTTTTGGCGCATCTGATGGAAGCATTGAAGCCGTACCCCAAAACGGTACTCCTCCATTTAACTTTTTGTGGATCGGGCCAAATGGATTTGGACCCGTATTTGGCAATCCTATTTCAGATTTAGAGGCAGGAGAATATAGTGTGTTCTTTACCGATGACAACGGATGTTCTAATTCTCAAACAGTAACACTTGTTGAGCCAGACGAATTGAGCATCTCACTAATTGCCGAAACTATTAATGGTAATAATATTAGTTGCAATGGCGGATCAGATGGATCGATTAACCTAATAATTGATGGCGGTACTCCTCCTATCACAATCACTTGGACCGGACCGAATGGTTTTACTTCAAGTGATGAAGATCTCTTTGGTTTAGAGGCAGGAGAATACTGTGTTGTTGTTGAAGATGATAATGGCTGTACAGCTGAAGAGTGTATTACACTCACGGAGCCTGATCCTTTGAGTATTACCCTTGATCCATTTGTATATCCAAACGGATTCAATCTAACATGTCAAGGTGCATCTGATGGTGCGATTACTTCTTCAGTTTCAGGCGGGACTGCGCCATATCAATACAATTGGACAGGGCCAAATGGGTTTACTTCAACCGATACTGACTTGACAGCATTGGCAGAAGGCGAGTATTGTTTGACAATCGCAGATGCCAATGGATGTACTGATACGGTTTGTGTTACACTCACGGCACCTGATGCCGTTGAGATCACCGCAGATTTGATAGTTGATATTGAATGCTTCGGCGAAACAACGGGTTCGATCGAAATAAGTATTCTAACCGGAGTTGGTCCATTTGATTACAGCTGGACGGGGCCAGGTGGCTTTACTTCCCCTGATGAAGACATTTTTGACCTTGAAGCGGGAACCTATTGTGTAACGGTAACAGACGCAAATTCCTGCATTGGAGAAAGCTGTTTCGAAATTTCACAACCTGACTCTATCACGATCAGTCTGTCGACTTCATCATTTGCAGGAGGGTTTGAAATTGATTGCGCAGGCAACGAAAATGGAACGATTACTACAACCCTTTCGGGAGGAACGGCTCCTTATACGGTATCGTGGACAGGCCCTGATGGTTTTACGTCGGCGGATGTAAACTTATCTGATCTGGCTCCCGGAACATACTGCATCACTGTAACCGATGATAATGGCTGTGAACGGAGTGACTGTGCAGATATAGAAGAGCCCAGCCCGCTTCTTGCAAATCCATTTATTTCAATTCCTGACTGTGGAGATGGGACTCCTGCAACGGTTGATTTGCAAGTTTCGGGAGGTGTTCCTCCATATGCCTTTAACTGGAGTGGAGGCCAAGACACCGAAATTGTAGACTTGCAAGAAGGGACGTACACCGTACTGATAACAGATGCAAATAATTGTCTTGTTTCAGAAGAAATAGTCATCGATCTTCCCGATCCACTATTATTGAGTTTCGATGTTCCCGTATTGCCTGGTGGCGTGAACATTGCCTGTAATGGTGATTTCACGGGATCAATTGATCTAACTATAATAAATGCTTCGGGTAGTACCACTATCACTTGGACCGGCCCCGATGGATTCACTTCATCAGACGAAGACCTTTCAGGTTTGGAGGCGGGTGAGTATTGCGTCGAAGTAACGGACGATTTGGGATGTGTGGCTTCTGATTGCGTCACCCTGATAGAGCCCGATCCAATTACCGCTTCTTTCGACACCCAGGCCGTTTCTTGCAATGATGGTCTTGATGGCTCAATTACCATTATCGTTTCGGGCGGAGTACCCGTTTACACCATAAATTGGACAGGCCCTGATGGATATACAGGCGCAGGAACGACAATTTCGAATCTGGAGGCGGGTCAATATTGCGCTGACATTGAAGATGCCAACGGATGCACCGAAAACCTTTGTGTGGACCTTTCAGAACCTACACCCATAGATATTACGCTATTCAGCCCTGAGACCAATGGATTTAACATAGCTTGTTTTGGAGACAATACGGGAAGTATTGAAACAACAGTATCGGGAGGTACACCTGAATATTCCTATTCATGGACAGGGCCCGGCGGATTTCTTTCAAGCGAGGAAGAACTGAACAATTTGTTCGCCGGAGAATACTGTTTGACAGTGAGCGATGAGAATGGATGTGAAGCTACTACCTGCATTACCCTTACCGAAGCTCCCGGGGTTGACTTTATTTTTGACGTATTACTTTATCCTAATGGATTCAATACCTCTTGTGCAGATATCTGTGACGGGGCAATTGACGCAACGGTTACGGGTGGCACTCTACCACTCGAATTAGCATGGACCGGACCACCCGGATTCTCGGCAAGTACCGAAGATATCTCCGATTTGTGCGCGGGCACATATACGCTCACCATAACCGATGGAAACGGATGTGTCCAATCAGAATCAGTCACAATTGTAGCCCCTGATCTAATCGAAATAGAGTTGGAATCGCCAACATTTGGTGGCGGCTTTGAAGTAAGTTGTTTTGGGGCCAATACAGGAGTCATATTTACCGAAGTAACGGGAGGAATAGGTGATTATACTTATGATTGGACCGGTCCGAACGACTTTTCTTCTGATAATGATGACTTGGCAAGTTTATTTGCAGGAGAGTATACTTTAGTTGTGACGGATGGTGATGGTTGTTCAGCCAATGCTTCAATTATATTGAATGAACCTGCTGCTCCGCTTTCAGCGGTGGCAATTGTCTCTGAATTTCCTTCAGGCGATAATATAAGTTGCAATGGTTTTGATGATGGTTCCATTGAAGTCACAGCCAGTGGGGGAACTGAACCATATAATTTCAATTGGAACGGACCAAATGACTTCACCTCTAACGATGCCACTATTACAGACCTAGAGCCTGGGGATTATACATTGGTAATAGAAGACGCAAATAGTTGTGTAACAACTTTAAATTTCACTTTGACCGAACCTGATGCCCCTTTGGAGGCTACTCTTGAAGTTCTTTCAGAGATTCTTTGTAATGATGGCTCTGATGGAAGTCTTACGGTTAGTTTTACGGGGGGATCTCCTGTGGTCAGCGTTCTGTGGATTGGACCGAACGATTTCACTTCAGATGAATTCACCATCGCGAATTTGGTCGCCGGAACTTATTCTTACGCTCTGACAGATGCGAACGGCTGTAGCGTAAGTGGTTCGCAAACTCTTACCAATCCAACGGCAATAGAAATTACAGCAGAAATAACTTCTCCCTTTTGCGACGCAGAAAATGGAGTCATTGATGTCACAGTTAGTGGAGGAACGTCACCCTATGAATATGAATGGAGTGATGGTTCAGAAGATCAGGACCTAACAAATGTTGGTGCAGGAGAATATGAGTTAATTATTACCGATGCGAATATGTGTGTTGCCGATTCTCTCTTCGTACTTGATCCATCCAACAATTTGGAAATCGAAACGACTGTAACCGAACCTTCCTGTTTCGGCGATGAGAACGGTGCAATCGAAGCTTTCATACTTGAAGGGACCGAACCTGTAGAGTTTAGTTGGGCCGGACCTAATGGGTTTGAAGCTACGGGTGATTTTATTGGGAATATCAGAAGTGGCAATTATCAACTTACTGCAATTGATGCCAATGGATGCGATCTGCTTATTGACGTATTTGTAGGAGAGCCAGATTCATTATTTCTGGATGAGCTTGAGGCAATTGTTTATTCAAACGGATTCAACCTTACAGGATTTCAAAGTATGGATGGGGTAATCCGAGAACCTTCAATTGTAGGAGGTACAGAACCTTTTGAACTCTTTTACACCGGACCCGATGATTTCACAGCTGAAGGTTTTGGTGATCAAGGAGGATTGGCCGCAGGGTGGTATTTCATTACCGTCACGGATGGGAATCAGTGTGCAAATGTTGATTCTATACTGTTGACCCAGCCCGTGCCAATTGAAATACCAAATGGAATCTCTCCAAATGGAGATGGATTCAATGACAACCTCCAAGTAAGAGGATTGGAAGATTTTCCGAACAATACATTGACCATTTTCAATAGATGGGGAAATGTCGTTTACGATGAAGTGAATTACCGAAACACCGCTCCTTGGGCAGGAACCAATGAAAGCGGTGAAGAGCTACCTGAAGGAACCTACTTCGTGGTAGTCGAACTTGACGGAAGAGATAATTTAAGAGGCTATTTAGAACTACGGAGATAAAAATATCATCGAATGAAAAAGCTAATTCTACCCGTGGTATTTCTGCTTGTGTGCCATGCAGTACAAGCTCAACAAGAATTACTGGTCAGTCAGTATATGTTTAACGGGCTTTTCATAAATCCCGCATACAGCGGGTCCCATCCTTATGCTGAAGCTACAGGTCTTTATAGAGCGCAATGGACCGGGCTTGACGGAGCTCCGACTACCCAAACATTTGGTGTCGATGGACCTATTTCAAATGAAACAATGGGCCTCGGTCTTACATTCATGAATGATCGTATTGGAGATACCCGACAAACAGAAGTATTCGCGAATTGGAGTTTTCATCTCTGGCTCGATGAGAACGGCAAAAACCGTTTAAGCTTTGGTATAAGGGCTGGTTTTTCCGATTACAGTGCCAATCTATCAGAAACCTTCGTTTTTGAACCGGGAGACCCTGTATTTATGGAAAACGTTAGTAATGCCTTTGTTCCGAAAGTTGGAGCAGGAGCATATTTATACAACAAGTATTGGTATGTTGGTTTGAGCGTACCGACAATTTTTGCGGGAGATGATCAAGTAAGGTTTAACATTAATGATGTAGGAGATCGCTACTTTGAACCCCACACCTACCTCACCGCAGGATATGTTTGGAACATAAATCCCGATTTGGCGCTGAAGCCTTCCTTCCTGATCAGGTATTTAAACGATACTCCGCTACAAGCTGATATAAATTGTAACCTATTAATACGAAATACGTTTTGGATTGGGGCATCATATAGAACCGGAGATGCCATAATTGCACTATTGGAATACAATATCGGAAACGACTTGAGGATAGGTTACGCATATGATTTTACCACAACAGCCATTGGTGATTATAGCAATGGTTCACATGAATTTATGTTGAGTTATAAATTCGCAAGAGACCCGATTAAAACCAAATCTCCCCGTTATTTTTAAATCATGAAAAGATTTTTCTCCCTAAACCAACTAGTTGCCGTGATTGCCGGAGCACTGATTTTATCTTCATGTTCCAATGCGTTGATCAAGTCAGGCGACAAGAAGTTTGATAGTCTCTATTATTCAGATGCCACAGCTAAATATGAAAAGGCACTTAAGAAGCAACCTGATAATATGGACCTTAATCTTAAGCTAGCAAATTCTCACAGGCTTCTTAACAATACCGAGATTTCCGAAGGGTACTTCAAAACAGTGGCCGATTCAATGGAATTACCTACCCAAGAGAATCTTCACTACGCTCAAGTCCTGATGAAGAACAATAAGTATGAGGATGCAAGGCCCTACCTAATGAAATATTTGGAAGCGAATCCCAATGATATTGTCGCTACAGACCTTTTGGTGTCAATTGATAATGTGGATGAGCTAAAAGTTGATACGTCAGCATATGTTTTGACTGATCTGCCATTGGATTTTTTAGTGTCCATGTACGGACCTGCCAAATATGGTGAAGGAATAATCTTTGCCGGTGAAACGGAAATAATAAGTGCTAAATCGGCCAACCCTTGGACGGGTTATTCATTCCTTGATATTTTCTACACAAAAAAAGATGCCAATGGAAATTGGGAAATCCCGGAGAAGTTCGGGGAGGTATTGAATGGACCTTTTCATGAGGGAACGGCAACTTTTAACAAAGATCAAACACAGATCATCTACACCAGAAGCGCCATGAGAAATGACAAAAAGCGTCTTCTGAACGAAGAGAACGAAAATCAATTCTTCTTATATCAAAGCACAAAGGATGATAATGGATGGTCAAAACCTGAGAAATTACCATTTAATAGCATTGATTATAGTACGGGGCACCCTTCGTTGAGTGCCGACGGAAAAACCCTCTACTTTTCAAGTGATATGCCTGGTGGCTATGGTGGATCAGACATCTATAAAACCAGCTTTGACGGAAGTAATTGGTCTGAGCCGGTAAATTTAGGCTCTGCTATAAACACTCCTGCCAATGAAGTATTTCCTCACGTGGCGAATAATGGAAAGCTTTATTTCTCTAGTGAAGGCCACAGAACGCTTGGAGGTTTAGACGTATTTGTTTCTGAAGAACGTGCGGGTGTTTGGTCAAACCCCGTGAACTTGGCTTATCCGCTGAATTCCAGCCGCGACGACTTCGCCATCTACGTGAATGAAGACGATTCGACCGGTTATGTTTCTTCAAACCGTGGAGGGGTAGATATGATCTATGAATTTGCCCGTGTGCCACGAACTTACACTCTTGAAGGAATTGCAAAGAAAAAAGCCGACGGTTTGCCAATGGAAGGGGTGAAAATTACCCTGGTAAACTTTACTGACGGAGATACAGCAGTGTATGTTACGGACGTAAATGGACGATTCAACTATAACCTACTACCCGAAAAACAATATAAAGTTATAGGGGAAAAAGAAGGATTCTTTACTCTCACTGAAGAATTCTCGACTGGTTTGGCAAGTATCGAGAAAGAAATTCAACTCGAGTTTGATATCGACGAAATTGTAGAAAGCGAAAGTGGAACGGGAAGCGGAATTCCGATTGATGGATCTGCCACTGCCGCCAAGGTGTACGAAATAGGCGAAATTTACTACGACTACAACAAATCTGATATACGTCCAAGTGCGCAACCCTCACTTGACAAGTTGGCCAAGCTTTTAATGGACAATCCGACTGTCAAAATCGAAATTCAAGCGCATTGTGATGCGAGAGGAAGCGACGATTACAATAAGAATCTTTCAAATCGACGTGCGCAGTCAGTTGTTAACTACCTAGTGCGTAAAGGGGTTCCTAAGGCCAATTTGAAGAGCAAAGGGTTCGGTGAATCTCAACCGGTAAATCAGTGTAGAGATGGGGTTGAATGCTCAGAAGAAGAGCATCAGAAAAACCGTCGAAGTGAATTTATCGTATTGGATTCCAAAGACAGCTAAAGAATATGAACTAAATGAAAACGCCGATTCAAGTTTGAATCGGCGTTTTTTTTAGGCTTCAGCCAGTTTCATCGAATACTTCTCCTTTGTTGCTTGGTCAAAGGAAATTCCATTGATCTTGCTATCAATCCAAACAGTAAAATCGAAATAGTCTAAGATGATGTGATCGTTATGTTTATTTAATTGCTCAGATAAATCGGTTCTGAAATCCATGAATATTTCCTTCGATTGGCCGCTTTGAGTGCTTCGTACCAATCTTTTCATGTAATTCAAAATAACAACTTCCAAGTCGTGATCTCGTTGCCTTTTGCTCAAATATCTAAAGGTAGATTTGATAATGTATTCCAGGAGATCATAGTTTCCTAGTTCAAAATGTACAATCAAATTGAACAGGCGCGCATAACTATAAAGATCCTGGCGCAAATTAGGTTCATTGTCATTTAGTACACGATTGAGCCATTGAAGCGACTCTCGATACATTCCTGCGCCAAAATACACAGTAGAAATAGTGTTCAGAAAAAGTAGCTCTTGCTCTTTATTAATCTTCCCTTCGTTGTCTTCCAATCCTTTTACAACCGTATCAATATTGGCCACGGCTTTTTTGAATTCACCCTGCTTTTCATAGATTCTCATCTCCGCCAAGTAGGTTGATTTGAAAACACGTAAAGCAATGTCTTCGGATGCGAATGCAGGCTTTTTACTGAACTTTCGCATCACATTGATCATTTCAAGCGCTTCGTCAATTCTTCCCGTATCAATCTGTATTCTCAACAGATTACTGAGAGTAAGGATGTACCTCTTCGGTAAATCATCTCGAAGAAGTTGCTTCTTATCGAGGATGTCTTTCACCCTCATAAACTTTACGTAAGCGGTTTCTTTATCAACGTTTGCCGTAGCACAGAATCCTTGGATGTAGTAACAAATAGTAGCCGCTCTGTGACTTAATGCAGTATTCCTGCCTATAATAAGCGGATGGTGAGATATTTCTTCAACAAGAGCCCTGTCTTTGTCACTTCTGACGTATCCACCACTCCGAAACACGTAATTGATCTTACTGTATAAAACGTGATAAGCTGCTAAATTCCTCAGCTTCTCAATTACCTCCTGTTCTTCCTTAATAAGAGCATCCAAGTCTTTGGTGAATTCACCGGCCTCATAGGCTTCTTCCAGTAATAACTTCTCCCAACTCAATAACTCAAACCAGTAATAGAATTTCTCCCGTTCAATGGCTATTTTCTTAGCCCTCGATAGAAACTTGTTGCACTCCTTAAAAAGGGCTTTCTTATAAAGAATCTCAATATTCTTGATCTCCTGTTTGAGAATACTTCCTGTTGAATTATCAGAATGGTATGATCTCAGACTCTTTAGTATGAGTTTATAGAGGTGATTTTTTTCTGAAGGGAAGTGTTTAATGAATGTCTCATTCTTGAATTGATCTTTGATGGCCTCTTCGTCATAATTTCTTTGACGATCGATTACATCAAAAATCTTCAAGTAATTTTTCTCACCTGATTGGAGTGATGAGGAAAGCTTGAAGAAGCGCTTCTCTGATTTGGTGAGGGATTTAACTAGGTCGAATAATTCGGTAGAGGGTTTCATGGGAATTCAATCAATTAAAAAATTCATTCCTGTAAGCTCTCATTATACAAAAGAATATGAAATCCCCCTACCAAAAAATCACAATTAAGAATCCAATAATTGTCAGGGTATAAAAAAACCCGCCTGTAGCGGGTCTTTACTCAATTCTTAAAAGCTTATTAGAGATACTTGAACTCTTTCCCAGGGAAATGAGCCATTTTACCCAGTTCTTGCTCGATACGCAAGAGTTGATTGTACTTGGCAATTCTATCACTTCTGGAGGCACTACCCGTCTTGATTTGACCTGTATTCAGAGCGACGGCCAAATCAGCAATAGTAGTATCTTCCGTTTCACCTGATCTATGACTCATAACAGAAGTGTAGCTACTTACCTTCGCCATATTTACAGCATCGATTGTCTCTGTCAAGCTTCCAATCTGATTCACCTTTATCAAAATAGAGTTTGCGATACCTTCATCGATTCCTCTTTTGAGTCGTTTGGTGTTTGTCACAAAAAGATCATCTCCTACCAATTGCACTTTATCACCCAGCTTCTCGGTTAAACCGTGCCAACCTGACCAGTCATCTTCGTCCAATCCATCTTCTATACTAACTATAGGGTATTTCTCACACCACTCGCTCAGCATATTCGTCATATCAGCAGAGCTAAGTTTCTCTCCCGACGATTCAAGATTATATGTTTTAGACTCCTTGTCATAGAACTCTGAAGACGCCACGTCCAGTGCAATATAAACGTCTTTTCCAGGCTCGTAACCAGCATTTTTAATTGCTTCCATTATCACCTGCAGAGCGTCTTCATTACTCTTCAGGTCAGGAGCGAAGCCACCTTCATCACCAACATTAGTCGACATACCCATTTTCTTGAGCACGGATTTCAAATGGTGAAATACCTCTACTCCCATTCTTAGCGCCTCTGCGAATGAGTCAGCGCCAAATGGCATAATCATAAATTCTTGAACATCGACATTGTTGTCTGCATGAGAACCACCATTGAGGATGTTCATCATTGGAACGGGAAGGGTATTCGCATTTACACCACCCACATATCTGAATAAAGATTGATTGGATTCTTGCGCAGCTGCCTTGGCAACCGCAAGTGAAACTCCCAATATCGCGTTTGCTCCTAAAATTGCCTTGTTATCAGTACCATCGATACCGATCATTGCGCGATCAATCAAATTTTGCTCGAAGACAAATGCACCATGCAATTCTTCATTGAGCATGGTATTGATATTGTGAACGGCCTTGCTCACACCTTTTCCAAGATATCTCTTGGCGTCGTCATCCCGCAATTCAACTGCTTCGTGAACACCCGTAGATGCTCCTGAAGGAACAGCAGCGCGCCCCATGATTCCGTTATCGGT
>CAZWQX010000042.1:0-25895 GCA_964635965.1 uncultured Cryomorphaceae bacterium | reverse complement strand
AATTCTATTCCGTGAATCCAATTAGCTCCGTCTGTATCGTAGAAGGTTATATCAACGCATATCTCTATGACGTCACCTGCATCATATGCTCCACTAGCAGGTAAAGGAGGATCAAAAGTCCAATCTGTCTCTAGGGCACATTGAGAAAAAAGCTGTGAAAATGAAAGAATTCCAAATATGGAAATGAGTATCGGAAGTCGAAACTGGTTCGGCATCTGTAAGGATCTCTGACGGGTTAAAAGTCGCTTTCGCGAAAAAGCTGGGCAATTGGTTTACCCATTACCCAAAAATGACGTTAGCAATAATAAAAAGTTGCCCTTAAAAATTCATGAATTCAGTGGCTTTCACAAATCAAATTACATCTAATTTTGGATGCTTATTAAAGAATTAAAAATGAGTGTGTTATGCAATCATCTTATCATGGTTAAAATGAAACTTTAACAAGATTACAGAGGCAATTTAAGTGTGGATAGGATTACACGAATAAAAAAGGCCCGATAATTCGGGCCTTTCACAAAAATTCTATTCTGATTACCTCAAAGTAACATTGCCTTTATAGACGTCGAGTGATTCTGCTGTCTCGACAACCATTACCCAAGTATATCCACCCTTGGCAACTTCTTTTCCTTCGGCATTTTTCCCAGACCATCCTTTTGAACCTTCTGAAGAATATATTTCTTCTCCGCTGTCTTTTCGGAAGACTTTGAAATCGATTACCGAGCCATTATCTACAATTGCTCCGGGGGCAAATTGAGTCGTATGGGCAGGAGAATATACTTGAGGGAACTGATTTCCCGCTTTAATCACGTGAATGGTTTTTTCCAATGTGTCAATGCATGCACCAACCTCTCCGGCAAGTAAATTCACCTGATATTTAGTGTTATCTGTTAAACTCAGATTGACATTGGATTCTTCCATGAAGCTCTCACCGTTCACTTCCCAGCTAACCGGAACGTTGATAGAAGATTTATTGACTAAAGTAATCTCCTTCGCATTTTCTACTTCCAGAATGAAATCAGCTGTCGGAGCTTCTGATACTTCGATCATCGCTTGAACGACATTAGAAGAAATTTGACCTGATCCAACGTTTGTAACAGATAATGAAACGTCGAATGTTCCTTCTTTATTAAAAGTATGCGTTGGATTTGCTTCGTTGCTAAAATAGCCATCACCAAAATTCCATAGATACTTGGCTTCAGCGCCATAGTTTTCAGGTGCCTCAAAGTCTATTGTAAGGCCTGTGCAACCCATTCGAACTGCACCTTTGGAATCTTCTTCTATGGAATCAACTGCAGGTTCTGAATCAGATTTGCCTTTCGACACAACCGTTTCAGACTTTACAGCTCCAACATTGTCCTCTTCCGCAATTTTTTGGGATTTAGAAACAGCTTTCTGCGTGTCCTTCTCTACGCCCGAAACGGAAGAATTTTCAGCAATAACCTCACTTTCTTCCTCCAGCAAGAAGTTTTCAGAAGAAGTTTCAGATTCTTCGGTCATAACAGGATTTGACTCCCCAATTGTAATATCTTCAACTGTTTCGGTAGTTGCAGGATTTAATGTTCCATCAGAAACAAAAATCAACATTGACATAAAGATCACACCAGTTACGACTAAACCGGTAGTAACTGATTTGAAATAATCAATTGGGCCGGGAACCACTGCATCCAACTCTTCTTCAATCGATTGCCATACAGACTCGTCGTACGGAATGTTCGTCTCTTCGTATGTCTTTTTGATCAGTTGATCAAACTTGTTCAGCTGATTTGCCATCTCGTCGTTTTAATTCTTTAAGCAAAATCTTTTTCAGATTGGCTCGAGCCTTTGCCAAATTGCTTTTGCTCGTTCCAACACTGATACCTAACTCTTCGGCGATTTCTTGATGAGAATAATCTTCAAACACATAAAGATTAAAAACGTTCTTATAAGCGTTTGATAATTGATTCATTCCTTCTCGCACATCTCCTACATTCAGACTGTACTCCTCCGGAATTTCCTCCTCTTCTTCTATCAAATCTTCGCCGTAGTCCTCAATTGGTTTTGTCTCGTTTGACGATTGTTGAGCACTTTTTTGTTTTCTGGTGAAATCAATGGCCGTATTGACTACGATCCTTCGAATCCACCCCTCGAAAGATCCCTCAAAATTGAATCTTTCAAGGTTCTTGAAAACCTTTATAAACCCATCTTGCAAAATATCTTTTGCCTGGTCATCATCATTGGTATAACGACGACAAACGGACATCATCTTACCGTAAAAAGCCTGAAAAATCAATTCCTGGCTTTTGCGATTATTTCGCAATGCTCCGTTAATCAGTGCTTTAAGCTGATCTTCGCTGATATTTTGCAGATCGATCATGTGTTAGACGTGGCCAATTATCAAGGGTTGCCATTGAAAAGGCCTATGAAATCGATACGCTAAAAATTAAGTTAGGTTTTCAATAATTTATCGCGATAAATATACACTTGTGCGGCAAATCGATTCTTTTGGGTTGATCTATTCCCAAAAAACGCATTTTCTCTTGATTGATTTGAAATTGAGAATAGAGAGAATTCGCGTTATCCGCATCTACCTATCTTCTATATTTGTGGAAAATTGAAAACCTGTTAACACGATATTAAAATGAAAGTAACCGTTGTAGGCGCGGGGAATGTTGGGGCGACCTGTGCTAACGTATTGGCCCATAAAGAAATTGCCAACGAAATTATCCTTTTGGATATCAAGGATGGATTTGCAGAAGGAAAGGCATTGGATATTTGGGAGACCTCTCCTATTAATATGTATGATTCAAGAACTATTGGTTCAACCAATGATTATGGAATGACCGCAGGTTCAGAGGTAGTTGTTATTACATCAGGACTGCCAAGGAAACCCGGCATGAGTAGAGATGACTTAATTGCTACAAATGCGGGAATCGTAAAGTCAGTAACCGAGCAAGCCATCAAGCACTCTCCTGATGCCAAAATTTTAATCGTGAGTAACCCGCTTGATGTGATGACTTACGCGGCCTATTTGACGGCAAAGGTTGACTCAAAGAAAGTTTTTGGAATGGCCGGTGTTCTTGATACGGCGAGATATCGCTCGTTTCTCGCCATGGAATTGAATGTTTCTCCTAAGGATATCCAAGCGGTTTTGATGGGAGGTCACGGAGATACAATGGTTCCACTTCCACGTTACACTACCGTTGCCGGGATTCCTGTTACTGAAATGATTTCTGAGGATAAACTAAACGCCATCGTTGAAAGAACGAAAAAAGGTGGAGGAGAAATTGTCAACCTTCTCGGAACAAGTGCATGGTACGCACCGGGTGCTGCTGCTGCCCAAATGGTCGAAGCAATTGTTAGAGATCAAAAAAGAATTTTCCCGACCTGTGCTTGGTTAACAGGAGAATATGGGTTGAATGATATGTACCTGGGAGTTCCGACCAAATTGGGTATCAATGGCATCGAAGAAATCATTGAGCTCGATTTGAATACAGATGAAAAAGCTCTTCTTTACGAGTCTGCAAATGCAGTTAGAGAAGTAATGGAAGTGCTGGATAATATGGATTTGATGAAGGCTTAAAAGCTGATCATCTTATGATTTGAAGCGTGTCGTAAAGGCACGCTTTTTTTATTCTATCATTATTTTTTGAAAGAATTGATCTTGGTTGGTCCGAACCAAGAAAATGTACAGTCCCTGATTTAAACTAGAAACATCTATTGACGACAGATTACCTGAAAGCTCTTTCACCTTTACTCCGTTTGCATTATATACTTCTACGGTACTGACGTTTATTCCGGCATGTTCATTTCGAAAGAAAACAAAATCACGAGCAGGATTTGGGTAAAGCATACTTCGTGTGATTTCTTGCTGGTTTTGATTCGCTATGCTTAAGAAGCCACTTCCCGTAAAATATTCAAGTCCTCCGTTGACCAGGCCAACCACCATGTCAGGAATTTCATCATCGTTCCAGTCAAAGATTGCCGGGTGTGTATTCAATCCAACAGGTGAGCTTTGAGGTGCACCGTAGACCCCGAAACCTTCACCGTTCACATTTGTCCAGTCTCCTGATGATCCTCCTACTTCAAACTGATAAATCTGTCCTGATTTTGAGCCAATTGCCAAATAATCCTGACCTTCGAACTCATAGAAGTGGGGGCTACTGTTACCAAAAAAGAAAGGAGGTGTTTCGGTTGTCGAAATCTCTCCTAGATTTTCAGTTACTAAATTGAATTGGGGAATCCCGTTTCCGGCATTTTCGAAATAGTTCAGATTTCCATCAGCTTCTCCTACTATCAGATCGTCATTCCCATCATTATTTAGATCATAGGATGCCGGGGAAGCCAGATTACCTAAGTCGATTGCGGAACCTGATATTTCAAGTGGGCCCAAATATTCTAAATTTCCTGAATTCTCGAAATAATGGAGAGTTCCATCTGAAAACCCTATCACCAAATCCAAATCTTCATCACCATCAAAGTCACCAAAACATGGGGAAGGATTTTGGAGTCCTATTAGTCCGGGAATATCAAGCCAGTTATCGTCAACAATTTGAAAGGAGGGGTTTTGAATTGTACCCGTGTTCTGAATCAAAATCAAATGAGAGAAGTAATTACCTTCTCCGATAAATTCGCCTCTTGTCCCAACTACCAGGTCCATTCGTCCATCGAAGTTATAATCATAAGGTACGGGTTTGGATGATTCACCCCAATCGAGCATTTCATTTTGAAGAAACGCGTCCGTTATTAAGGAAAATTGAGGTGCTGTTTCACTACCAACATTGAGATACAACTGCAAACTTGCTTTGTTGCTAACTCCTGAAACGGCGTTTACGCCAACTACTAGGTCATGGCTTCCGTCATTATCTATGTCTTCGTAAAAGGCAGCAGGAAAATTATTTATTGATACGGGAGAGCCTCCAAACGAGTTGGGAAAATCTGCTTCAAATGAAACTATTTGGTCAGGGTCTTCCCCTTGGGATTCATTTTCTAAATAAACCAAGTTGGTAAAACCTACATCTCCTAAAACCAAGTCCTGAAGGCCATCATTATTGCCATCCAATGTGAGAATTGTGGAGCCAACATGTCTTAGACCTCCACCTGATTTCGGATCGGGAACATTAAAAGTGCATTCAGCTGACACATCTTCGGGATCCAAATTGATGTCATTACTGTTTTCACCTTCTATGAAGCCTCCGTAGCAGCGATTAGCCAGGTAATAATCAAAACCACAGTTTCCGCTATTTTCTACACTCTGGTTTAAGTGAAGCTCGATAAAAGTTCCTCCAACATTAAAACTCATTATGTCCAAATCGCCGTCACCTTCATAATCAAATACGGCCGGAACATCCTGAGAAGAGCAGTAAATATTAGTGGTATATGAATTTGAGCTGAATTCATAGAAGCTCAAGAGTGCTTCTGATTCGAGATTCCAACTTAATCCTTGAGCAGCGCTTCCAGTATTCCGCCAAACGGCCATTGCGCCTCCCAGAGGGCTGTAGGTAAAGATGTCTCTTTTCCCATCGCAATTAAAATCACGGAGAAGCACAAAATCTCTTAGTGCAGGAAAGTCCTTACTTATTTCCGGGCTGTAGGAATAAAGTGATTCTCCGTTTTCTTCACTTCCGATAAAAACAGAAACTCTATTTCCTGCTTTATCAAAGATAAAAAGGTCGTCTTCTTCTCCATCAAAATCGGCATCAAATTTCGAAAGATGAACAGCAATAAGGCCCCCGGCCCATGGATTTTGATAATTCTGACCGGTTGAACTGATTACTTCTACATCGTTCTCTTGGGTCACTATGAACTGACCTGAGGCCGCAATTGAAAGCGAAAAGAAGGTGAGTAAAATGTACGCTCTCGTTTTAATCATCATCTGCGACAAAATTTTAAGAAAATGGAAGATTTATGAAGTTAATACAATCGGAGCCTACCTTGCCCTATTTTCCTGATTTTGCGAGTTATTTGTGGATTGGGAAATTATGCATTTAAGTCTATATTTGCGGCTCGTAAAAAAATCGCAAATACGCTCTTATGCAAAACAAAGGCGCTATCTGGCTATTTACCATACTGTTGGCACTAGCCTGCCTCTATTCGATTTCTTTTTCTTTCGTTACATCATCTTTTGAATCAAAGGCTGAGGAAATTGCTGCAATTAAAGTTGATTCGGTAAGAACAGCACAAGGTGGAGAAATGGATTTACTCGAAGAGACCTTACTCTTCGACAAGTTTAAATCTGAATACCTTTCGGATAATTCCAATACGGAGATTTATCCTTTATTAGGATATACTTATCAGGAGTCGAAAGAGAAGCAAATTAATCTTGGTCTTGACCTGGCAGGAGGGATGAGTGTAACCCTCGAGGTCTCCATTCCCGACCTAATTATCAATCTCAGTAATAACGTAAGAAACGAACAGCTTCTTGAGGCAGTTAACGCCGCAAAGGAGATGAGGAAAGACTCTCAGGAGGATTTCGTCACATTGTTCGGAGATGCTTGGGATAGCAACTTCCCTGGTGAAAAACTCGCAACGGTTTTTCACAGTCGCGATAACAAAGAGCGTTTTCCTCGCGAGGCTACGAATGATGAGATATTGGAAATCCTTCGTGAAGAAGCAAAGGTTGCAATCAATAATACCGAGAAGATCATCAGAACCCGTATTGATAAGTTCGGTGTTACTCAGCCTACAATTCAAAAACAGCAGTTCACGGGGAGAATTTTGGTTGAACTTCCTGGAATCAGCGACAAAGAACGAGTGCGCAAACAGTTGAAGAGTACTGCGAATTTGGAATTTTGGAACACCTATGAAAGTGCAGAGGTGCTGACATATCTGGACCAAGCCAATACAGCGCTTAGCGAGAAGTATTATCCCGAGTTGGGTCAGGAAGATTTGTTGGGAGATGCAGATTCTGTATCTACTGCAGATTCTGATGAAACGAATGCTGAACCGGTTGATACTGATGAGGTTACTTCAGAAGATGACTTGCTGGGACTCACGGATGACGATGACACATCGGCGGTCGCTGAAGAGCAGCCGTTAGAAGAGTTGTCAGAGGCGGAGCAATTGAAAGCGATTCCTTTGTTTTCGAAACTGAGCCCTGCGATTGATCCGCAATCAGGAGGAGCTATGCAAGGTCCTGTTGTCGGTTTTGCTCAACTTTCTGATACCGCTGAGGTCAATAAGATGTTGAATGAACCTGAGGTCCAAGAATTGCTTCCTCGTGATTTGAGATTGCTATGGGCTTCTGAGCCTTCTTCACGTTTCAATAACTTGATGAGGCTTTATGCAATAAAAGTAGATACAAGAGACGGTAAAGCTCCACTTGATGGTTCTGTAATCGTAGACGCATCGCAGCAATACGATATGGCTGGAAATGTAGAAGTAGAGATGCTCATGAACAGCCAAGGGGCCCGCGAATGGAAAGATATCACAGCTGAAGCAGCGAGTCAGCAACCAAAAAGAAGCGTTGCCATCGTTCTCGATGACTACGTGTACACGGCTCCGGTTGTTCAAGGAGAAATTCCTACGGGGCGTTCGTCGATTAGTATCGGCCAAGGATCCAGAAACGAACAAATTCAAGAGGCCCTTGACTTAGCTAATCTTTTGAAAGCAGGAGCGCTTCCTGCACCGGCCAATATCGTAGACGAAAGTGTTGTGGGTCCTTCTTTGGGACAAAAGAACATTGATGATGGACTCAAATCTTTCATCATCGCCCTAGTTGTGGTTTTATTCTACATGTTCTTCTATTATAAAGGAGCAGGTTTGGTTTCTGACATTGCACTGGTCGCCAACTTGTTTTTCCTTCTCGGTTTCTTGGCTTCTATTCAAGCTGCTCTCACCTTGCCGGGTATTGCCGGTTTGGTACTTACAATAGGTATGGCGGTGGATGCCAACGTGCTTATTTATGAACGGGTGCGTGAAGAACTGAGAAATGGAAAGGGTATAAAAGCTGCCTTGAAAGAAGGTTATCAAAAAGCCTATTCAGCGATTATCGACGCCAACCTTACTACACTTTTAACAGCTATAGTTCTTGTTTCTTTAGGAACGGGGCCTATAAAGGGTTTTGCTACCGTACTGATAATCGGAATCTTCACATCGCTGTTCTCTGCCATCTTTATCACGAGATTGATCTTTGATCGTAGATTGCAAAACTCGAAGCCTGTAAGCTTCTTCATGAATTGGTCGAAGAACATTCTTACTACAGTTAATATTAAGTTTATTAGTAAGAGAAAGCTCTCATATACTTTTTCAGCAATCCTGTTAGTGGTTGGTCTTGGAAGTATGGTTACCAGAGGGTTGAACTTGGGTGTTGATTTTACCGGGGGTAGAACTTACACGGTTAAGTTTGATGTTACGGAAGACTTAGACAATATTAGAAATACCCTTGCGGCGTCGTTCTTGGATGAAAATGGAAATAAGCTTGAACCTGAAGTAAAGACTTATGGTGCGGCGAATCAGGTCAAGATCACAACAAAATTTTTGGTAGATGACGATAGTCAGGATGCGGATCAGCGCGTTGAGGATGCTTTGAACAAAGGTCTTAGTGAATTAGGCACAGGTTACTCAATTGAGGAGTCCAGAAAAGTTGATCCTTCAATTTCTGATGACTTCCAAACTTCTTCGACATCAGCGGTTATCTTTTCATTGATTATCATTTTTGCCTACATCGTTTTCCGATTTAAGAAATGGCAATATGGTGTTGGTGCCATTGCTGCAATGTTCCACGATGTGATCGTGGTACTTGGATTGTTTTCTTTGGGGCATGGTTTGTTACCGTTCTCTTTGGAAATCGACCAAGCATTCATTGCCGCGATTCTTACGGTCGTTGGTTACTCAATCAATGATACGGTGATTGTTTTCGACAGAATCCGTGAGTATCTCAAAGACCATCGTAAGGAAGGTATGGCAAGTGTGATCAATAAAGCACTAAACAGCACCCTTTCGAGAACATTGAATACTTCGATGACAACATTTGTTGTACTTCTTATCATATTCATCTTTGGAGGTGAGTCTATTCGAGGATTTATCTTTGCTTTGATGTTGGGTGTACTTGTGGGAACTTATTCTTCGCTTTACATCGCTTCTCCGATTGTGGTTGACCTTACCAGCAAAACGGGAACCTCATTGGAGGAAAAGGAAGATGAGCCCGTGGTTCAAACCGCTTAATTCCTTTTGAGTTACGAATTTTCTAAGGGGCGCAAGCCCCTTTTTTAATGACCGGTTATCTGTAATGTTTGAGTTAACTTTGCGGACATGCAAATTCTGAGCACCCTGTTGATTGGTATAAGTGGAGGAGAGATTATTGTGGTTTTCCTGTTCATCCTCATTTTTTTCGGTGCAGATAAAATTCCGGGATTTGCTCGTACCATGGGTCGAACTATACGACAAGTGCGTGATGCAACAGGTGATATTCAGAGGGATATTCAGGACTCTATGAAGGATGTAAAGAAGGAGGCAAAGAGCGCCGAGAAGAGTGTGAAAAAATCTTTAGATCAGATACACGATGATGATAAAAACGGATAAATGGAGTTCGTTTTAATCGTTGCAGGACTCGTACTTTTAATATTTGGTGGAGACTATTTGGTTAAGGGTGCTTCGGGTATTGCTTTGAAGCTGGATGTGCCCGCTATGTTAGTCGGGATGACAGTAGTTGCTTTAGGGACTTCTTCGCCAGAACTGGTCGTGAGTTTAAGGGCGGCCTTAGATGGAAAACCTGACATATCCGTGGGAAACGTTGTTGGCTCGAATATTTCGAATGTTGCGTTAATTCTCGGTGTCACTACCCTCATTTTTCCACTCACAATACAGAAGCAATCGCTAAAAGTTGATTGGTCTGTTATGATGGCGGCGAGTTTACTTTTTGTGCTCTTTGCCATGGATGGCTTGTTGTCTAGATATGAAGGCGGGTTATTCGTTTTTTTACTTGCACTCTTTATTGTTGTGAGCTTTTTCATCGCAAGAAAAAATAAGGGAGCTAGCGTGGCAATTGAAGAGGTCTCGGCAAAGGACACTTCCAGACCGTGGTGGACTTTAATCTTTTTTGTTCTATTGGGTACGGCAGGGTTGATTTTTGGTGCAAAGTGGTTTTTGGAAGGAGCCGAGTCAATAGCACGGAATTTAGGGGTTTCTGATCGAGTTATTGCCATAACACTTGTTGCATTTGGAACAAGCGTTCCCGAACTTTCAGCATCGATAGTAGCTGCTTTTAAGAAGGAACAGGATATTTCTCTGGGTAATATAATCGGTTCAAATCTATTCAACCTATTCGCTATTTTAGGTATCACATCTCTGGTTAAGCCAATAAACGTTTCTGAAGAAATTCTATCTAATGATGTTTATTGGATGTTGGGTACTTCTTTTATCATATTACCACTGGGTCTTTTGGGTTATCGGCTCAATAGAATTGATGGATTCATTTTTCTGACCTGTTACGTCGTTTTCGTCTATTTTCTCTTTGCTTCTCCATCTTAAATAGGGGGGGGTGAACCCACATATTGTCGTTATTCTGCTTTTTCTGTTCATTTTTTTGGGGTTTGTTGAAAAATTGGGCATAATTTTTTTTCGTCACCCCCTCCAAAGAGCATACTTTTGCTGAATAAATAATATTTAAATGGCAACCTTTAGATTTCAAGCATTAGAAGATGTTTTAGACCGAAAAGTCTTGGTCCATGAAGCACCGTCTCATAAAATTTCAGATTATTTCGGTGACCGAGTTTTTCACATGGGGAGAATGCGTGAGTATCTTCCGGACAGAGCAATGAAGTCGCTCACGGAAGCGATGGAAACGGGATCTAGAATTCCGCGGTCAGTTGCTGATCAAGTGGCGCTTTCCATGAAAGATTGGGCTATTAGCCATGGTGCGACACATTACACGCACTGGTTTCAGCCCTTGACCGGATCCACGGCCGAAAAACACGATTCATTCTTTACTCCGTTAGGTGATGGAGTTTCAATGGAACGATTCTCAGGGAGCAATCTGGTTCAACAAGAACCCGATGCGTCGTCATTCCCGAGTGGTGGAATAAGAAACACTTTTGAAGCTAGAGGATACACGGCATGGGATCCTTCTTCACCCGCTTTCATTATGGGTAAGACTTTATGTATCCCAACAATCTTTATTGCCTACACCGGCGAAGCGCTTGATAATAAGATGCCTTTGCTCAAAGCGAATCACGCCATAGAAAAGGCAGCACTTCGCGTTTGTAAATTCTTTGATAGGAATGTATCTAAAGTGACTACCACTCTTGGTTGGGAACAAGAGTATTTTTTGATAGATAGTGCACTTTACAATGCAAGACCTGATATTCAGTTTGCAGGTAGAGCCCTTTTCGGCCATAATCCAGCTAAAGGGCAGCAGTTAGATGATCATTATTTCGGATCAATCCCTGATCGAGTTCATTCATTTATGCGTGATTTCGAAACTGAATCTCACCTTTTGGGTATTCCTGTCACTACCCGTCACAATGAGGTGGCACCGAATCAATTTGAGGTGGCACCAATGTTTGAAGAGGCTAACCTTTCCAATGATCACAATTTGCTTCTAATGGATCTATTGGAGAAAATTGCCCGAAAGCACAATTTCAGAGTTCTTCTTCACGAAAAGCCTTTTGCCGGATTAAATGGAAGTGGGAAACACAACAACTGGAGCTTAGCAACAGATACTGGTGTAAACCTGCTTTCTCCTGGCAAAAATCCAAAGTCGAATCTTCAGTTTTTGACCTTTTTTATTAATACCATAAAAGCAATCAGTGATAATGCTGATGTTTTAAGGTCCACTATTGCTTCGGCAGGAAATGATCACCGTCTTGGTGCAAACGAAGCACCCCCGGCAATTATTTCTGTATTCATCGGTTCTCAGCTTACTTCTTTATTGGATCAGTTGGAGAAAAGTATTAAAGCGGGAAAAATGACCCCCGATGATAAAACTCAACTCAAGTTAAACATCGGAAAGATTCCCGAAATCCTTTTAGACAATACGGATAGAAACAGAACGTCTCCATTCGCATTCACCGGAAATAAATTTGAGTTCCGAGCGGTTGGTTCAAATATGAACTGCGCCGTGCCAATGACTGGCTTGAACGCCATTGTGGCCAGTCAACTAAATGATTTCGCTGATAGCATCGAAGCAGCTGTTAAAAAGGGAGTGAAAAAGGATGAGGCAATTTTGAAAGAACTTCAAAAGCTGATAACCGACTCTAAAAAGGTTCGTTTCGAAGGAAATGGCTATAGCGACGAATGGGTTAAAGAGGCTGCGAAAAGAGGGCTTGGAAATATCAAAGATACCCCTCGAGCGTTGGTTTCGATGAGAAGCAAAAAGATTGTTGATCTCTATGAACAGCTTGACATCATGACCGAAAGAGAGCTTGATGCAAGAGTAGAAATTGAACTGGAGAAGTACCAGATGCAAATTCAGATTGAATCGCGGATGTGTGGAGAGATTTCTACTAATTATATCATTCCGGCCGCACTGAAATACCAAAAGGTAGTGATTGATAACGTTTCCGGTATGCATGGTATCATGTCAAAAGCCGACGCTGCCAAAGCTTCAAAGGTTCATGTGGCCATTATCACCGAGATTTCGGAACGCGTAGAAAAGATCAAGACTGCCGTTGACAAAATGATCGATGAACGACGAAAAGCAAACAAAATCAGCGATGCAGAAAAAATGGCCTCTGCATACTGCGATAAAGTGAAGCCTTATATGGACGACATTCGCTATGAAGTTGATAAGCTGGAACTAATCGTCGATGACGAAATGTGGCCATTGCCCAAGCTAAGAGAAATTCTCTTCACGAGATAACATAAAAGCGGCAACTGATGTTGCCGCTTTTTTTAGCTCTACTATACTCTCATATTTCAATTTAGGCATGTTTATGGGAAATGGTTATTTTCGGCAATCAAATTTCATCAGACTAACGCTTTCATAATGACTATAACAAAAAGGTTCTTCTTGCTGAGTGTTTCATTGGTTTTTTCAGCCGCGGTTTTCGGACAGGCTGCCCAGCTCACCAAAGAGGCAGATAATGCTTTTGAAAACGAAGCATATTTCGAGGCTATCGACTTTTACAAAAAAGCTTATTCGAAAGAGTCAGGTGCTGACGAAAAAGCCAGAATGCTTTTTCAAATCGCAGAGTCATATCGAATGATTCTGGATTATGACCAACAAGTCATCTGGTATAACAAAGCCCTCAAGGCACAATTTGAAGATCCTGCGGCCTACTTGTATTTGGCTCAAGCTTATCACAGACAAGGAGATTTTACTCAAGCCATTGAATACTACGAGCGTTATAAGGATGCAGCTCCCGATGGCTACAAGGCTGAAATCGGAATAGAACAATGTGAATTGGCAAAAGATTTCCGTGATAACCCAACTCGCTACATTGTTCAAAATGAAATTCTTTTGAACTCGGCAGAGTATGATTTTGCGCCTGGATGGGCAACTGAAGATTTTTCGACGATTTACTTCGGATCTTCACGTCAAGGTGCTCAAGGGATGGAAATTGACATGAGAACAGGAGAGAGTTTCCAAGATATTTTCTTCACAACGAGAGATCAAAAAGGTAAGTGGAGTGAACCCGAAAGGTTGACCTATCGGATCAACACAATACACAATGAAGCTACTCCTCGACTGACGGGAACGTTCGATATGATGCTTTTTACAAGATGTGAGAGCACAAAAGATGAGAACAATGGTTGCGACATTATGCTGTCGAGAAAAGTGGATAATAGTTGGTCTACCTCGCAAGTTTTGGAGGTTAAAAACGATCAAAGCACGGATCTTACCACAGCAGGACATCCAACGCTAAGCAATGACGAGAAATACATTATTTTCTCCAGTGATATGCCTGGTGGTAAAGGTGGAAAGGATCTATGGATAGCGCCTTTCGACAAGGCTTCTATGACCGTTGGAGAGGCTGTGAATTTGGGTGATGCAGTGAATACAACCGGAAATGAAATGTTTCCCTTTGTGAGAAAAGATGGAACCCTCTATTTCGCATCCGACGGTCATATAGGAATGGGGGGACTTGATATCTTTTCAGCCGAAAGCTCAGGTGATAATTCTTGGGGAAATGTAGAAAACCTAAGAGCACCAATTAATTCTATTGGACACGATTTCGGAATCATCTGGGAAGGCGATTCTGAACGAGGATATTTCACATCAGACAGAAATGGTGGTAAAGGAAAAGACGATATCTACTCATTCAATCTTCCTCCTCTTCTCTTTGCATTGGAAGGCGTTGTTTATGACAAGGATTCTCAACAACCAGTACCGGAAGCGACTATCAAAGTTATTGGTAGCGATGGTTCTTCATTTGAATCTATGTCTGACGCAGGAGGAGCATTCACCTTTGCTGAGAAGGGAGAAGAACGTTACATCAATCCGGAGACCAATTACAGTATTGAGGTTTCTAAAACCGATTATCTTGTGGCGAAAGATCAGATCAGTACCGTAGGTATTACCGAGTCGACAACCTTCTTGAAAGAATACTTCATCACGTTTACAGCTCCCGACATAGCAATAGAATTCCCCGAGGTTCGGTATGCTTACAATAAAGCTGAATTGCAAGTTAATGATGAGGTTAACTCTTTAGATTCACTTGACTTTTTGTACAATGTCCTAGTAGACAATCCAACTATTATTATTGAGCTTCAAGCACACACCGATAGTCGCGGACAGAATGCCTACAACCTCGATCTTTCACAAAGACGAGCCGAAAGTTGTGTGCAATACTTGGCTTCAAAAGGGATACCTGATGAAAGAATGGTAGCAAAAGGATACGGAGAGACCAGATTGAGAATTACTGATAGACAAATTTCAGGAATGGGCACGGAGGAAGAGAAAGAAGCCGCCCACCAGAAAAATAGACGTACTGAATTTACGGTTCTCAGTTTCGATTATATACCGAAGGAAGAATCGGATAACTAGCAAATAACTTAAAGAATAGAGGCATTTCGGCAGGTTCGAAATGCCTCTTTTTAGTATCAATGAGCCAAGAAAATAGGTATAGTTCACGAGGAGTCAGCGCCGATAAGGAAGATGTTCATGCGGCGATTAAAGACCTAGACAAAGGTCTTTTCCCAAAGGCCTTTTGTAAGATAATTCCCGACTACCTCACCGGAAGTCAGGAACACTGTCTGGTGATGCATGCCGATGGGGCAGGCACCAAGTCTTCACTAGCTTATGCTTACTGGAAAGAAACGGGTGACTTAACCGTTTGGAAAGGTATTGCTCAAGATGCGTTGATCATGAATATTGACGACCTTTTATGTGTGGGTTGTACTTCAGGTATTACGGTAAGTTCCACAATAGGTAGAAACAAGAATTTAATTCCCGGAGAGGTGATAAAGGCCTTAATTGAAGGCACGGAATCCGTCCTCAATGATCTTCAGTCAATGGGAATAAATGCTTGGCTAACGGGGGGTGAAACTGCCGATGTTGGCGATTTGGTCAGAACCGTGATAGTCGATAGTACGGTGACCGCTCGTATGTCTCGTTCTGACGTAATTGACAATGGAAATATTACCCCTGGAAACGTGATCGTTGGCTTGTCATCTACAGGCAAGGCGAATTACGAATCCGAATATAATGCCGGAATGGGTAGTAACGGTCTTACATCTGCTAGACATGATGTATTCAATAAGATGGTAGCGACCAAATACCCTGAAACATTTGATCATGGGGTTCCTCAAGACCTAGTCTATTCAGGTGAATACTTTTTAACCGATCGCATTGATGATTTGCCTGACGATTTGGGTAAATCAGTTTTGTCGCCAACTCGAACGTATGCTCCCATCATCAAGAAAGTCCTTGATTTGGGTCGGACCAGAGTAAGGGGTATTGTCCATTGCAGTGGCGGTGCTCAGACCAAAATCTTGCATTTTCTTGACAGACATCATGTTGTAAAAGACAACTTGTTTCCGACTCCGCCACTTTTCGAGCTTATTCAGAATACTTCGGAAACAAATTGGAAGGAAATGTACAAGGTCTTCAATATGGGCCACCGGATGGAGCTTTATACTGATCCTGAATTTGCCGATGAGATAATTTCAGTTTCTCAGTCGCTTGGAGTTGAAGCTCGTATCATTGGACGAGTCGAAGAAGGGGATAAGAGATTGACTATTGAGTCAGAAAACGGAACTTTTGAATACTCCTGATTATGAAGGAAAGTGAAATACTGGCGAAACTTGGTGCGATAAAAGATCACTACCTCGAAGTGGGGAAAATGATTATCGATCCAGACGTAATAGCTGATACTAAGAGGTATATCAAATATTCAAAAGAGTATAAAGACCTCGAACCCATTTCTAAAGCATTCGACGATTACAAGCTTCTGGTAGAGAACCTCAAGAATGCAAAAGAAATTCTTCAGACAGAGGAGGACGAGGACTTTCTTGAAATGGCAAAAGCTGAGGTGAATGAACTGGCATCGCGAAAAGAAGAAATGGAGGAGGAGATTAAGATTCTTCTAATTCCCAAGGATCCTGAGGATGGCAAAAACGCTATCATGGAAATCAGAGGAGGAACGGGAGGTGATGAAGCTGCCATATTCGCGGGGGATCTCTTTCGGATGTACAGTAAATTCATCGAGACCAAAGGTTGGAAACTTGAACTCGTAGACTCAAATCAAGGAACTTCAGGAGGATTTAAGGAGGTTATTTTTAACGTTTCGGGTGATAACGTTTATGGCATTTTAAAATATGAGGGTGGCGTGCACCGAGTGCAACGCGTGCCTCAAACGGAGACCCAAGGCAGGGTCCATACCAGTGCTGCAACAGTTATCGTTTTACCCGAGGCTGAAGAGTTCGACGTTGAGGTAAAAGAATCTGATTTAAGAGTGGATAGCTACTGTAGCTCGGGTCCGGGAGGACAGTCGGTGAACACCACCTATTCGGCCATCCGATTAACGCATATTCCAACAGGAATAGTTGCTCAGTGTCAAGACCAAAAAAGTAAGCTAAAGAATTACGATAAAGCCCTGAGTGTTTTAAGGACCAGGATTTATGAGGTAGAACTTCAGAAGAAGCTCGAAGCCGACGCGGCAAAGAGAAAGTCTATGGTCTCTTCAGGTGATAGATCTGCGAAAATTCGAACTTACAACTATCCTCAAGGAAGAGTAACAGACCATCGAATTAATCTTACGATGTATAACCTGCCGTCCGTAATGGACGGTGATTTGGGAGAGATAATTGAGGCATTAAGCGTGGCTGAAAATGCTGAAAAACTAAAAGCAGGATCAGAATAGGAATGAACCGTCGGGAGCTCATAGAGAGAATTAGAGAAAAGAAGACATTTCTGTGTGTTGGTTTGGATCCCAATCCGGCAAAAATTCCAGGGCATATTCTCGAGATGGATGATCCGATATTTGAGTTTAATCGGAGGATTATTGATGCCACACGTGACTATTGTGTTGCTTATAAGCCAAATACGGCTTTTTACGAATGTCATGGCTCAGCAGGATGGGAAGCTTTACGTAAGACACGTGAATACATTGGTGACTCCCATTTTACCATAGCCGATGCCAAGCGAGGTGATATTGGAAATACATCGGGTATGTATGCTAAGGCGTTTTTCCAAGATCTAAACTTTGATTCCGTTACTGTTGCCCCATATATGGGAAGTGATTCTGTGCTTCCTTTTCTTCAGTACGAAGACAAATGGGTGATTTTACTTGCACTCACATCCAATAAAGGAGCAGAAGATTTTCAATTGACGCAAACCGAATTAGGACATGAGGTATATAAGAAGGTGCTTCACACTGCAACAGAATGGGCGGACCATGAACACTTGATGTTTGTTGTAGGAGCAACTCGTCCCGAAATGTTGAAGGAAATACGGGAAATTATTCCCCATCATTTCCTTTTGGTCCCCGGGGTAGGGGCCCAAGGGGGGGATTTGAAATCAGTTTGTGAATTTGGACTGAATAAGGATGTCGGTCTTCTGATAAATTCCAGTCGAGGAATAATTCACTCAGGACAAGGTTTGGACTTTGATAAAGTTGCAGGTCAAGCCGCGAAGTCACTCTCACAAGAAATGGCAAATTACATTCGCTGATTTTTTCTATTTTAAGGGAAATTAAGGACGATGAGAGAGGACTTCCTTCACTATCTGTGGAAGTTCCGTCAATTTAGTGTAGCGAATTTAACTACCCATGAAGGCCATGTTCTGGAAATTATTGATGCTGGAACGCACAATAGCGATGCAGGTCCGGACTTTTTGAATTCGCGTATCAGGATTGGTAACACTCTTTGGGCGGGAGATATTGAAATCCACAAGTATTCAAGTGATTGGTATAAGCACGGGCATCAAAATGATCAAGGTTACGACACCGTCATTTTACACGTGGTTTATGGTAATGATCAACCCGTCTCTGACCGGAATGGACGATCAATACCAACACTCGAATTAAAGGATCGGATTGACTTTCATTCGTTCCGTCTCTATAAGTCTTGGCTAAAGAAAAAATCTTTCATTCCGTGTGAACGGTCTCTCGAGAATATTTCACCGATAACAAAAGCAACTGCAATTGAGTCAGCTGCCGTGGAGAGATTAAAGGAAAAATCGGAGACTTGCCTTGCCCACCTCAAAACTACCAATGGAGATTTGGATGAGTCCTTTTATAGAATTATGCTTCGAACAATGGGAATGAAAGTTAATTCCATTCCTTTTGAACAGATGGCCTTATTAACTCCATTTTATCTGGTTCGAAAAAATTCTTTTGATCTTTCTCGTCTTGAGGCTCTCTTCTTGGGCCAGTCAGGATTTCTTGAGGATACTGATAATCAGGATCCCTATCTAAAAAAATTGAAGCTGGAGTATGAATTCTTGAGGAAGAAGTACTCTTTGACTTCCATGTCGAAAGCTCAATGGAAGTTACTCCGATTAAGACCGCAAAATTTCCCTCAACTAAGAATTGCCCAAGCGGCTCATCTGTTTCATTCTTTGAAAAACCCTGCAAATGAGATCATGGAATTGCAATCTTTTGATCAATGCAAATCACTTTTTCAAGTCTCCTTGGATAATGATTTCTGGTTGACACATTATTCCCTCGACAAAGAGTCAAAGCCAAAACCTAAGAAAACGGGGAAACAATTTATCCTGCACATCGTTATTAACGCTGTTGTTCCTTTTCTTTTTGCCTTATCGCGATACAATCGAGGGCAAGAGTTTGGAGAACGAGCAATTAAACTTCTGGAGAATCTGGAAGTTGAAAAAAATGCGATAATTCGTAACTTTGGTGAACTCGGCTTTACAGTTTCGTCATCATTTGACTCACAAGGTCTTATTGAACTTAAAAGGAACTATTGCGATAAGAGACGATGTCTCAATTGTAAAATCGGCGTGACTATACTGAAGAAAAATGAATAGATTGATTAATCCCATATACAACTTCTTTGAAAAGCAAGCCTTCGGAGTATGTGCCTGGTGGGGAAGAAGATTGGGTATTTCTTCATCAAAGGTTCGAATGTATTTCATATACATCTCTTTTATTACTCTGGGATCTCCTTTGATTATTTATCTCTTCATGGCCTTTTGGTTGGAGCACAAAGACTTTTTCAGGCTCCGAAATAAAAAAACCATCTGGGATCTCTAGCGCTAGCTACACCATAACATTTTGTCAGACGGACTAATTTTCCTTTTTTAGCGGGATTCTTGTGCTAATCCATTAGCGTAAACCCGTCTTATGAAGAAAAATCTACTCTCATTTCTAGCACTGTTCTTACCATTTTTAACTTTTGCTCAGGACGAAGAAGTTGGTCTTGATCAACAAATTGATGAAGCATTTGCTCCGATATCAGAGTTCTTTAATGAGGTGATATTCTTCTTGGTTTGGAAGGATCCTGACATTCCTTTTGTGCTACTTCTTTTGGTAGGTAGTGCTCTGTTCTTCACTATTTATTTTGGATTTCCTAACGTCAGATACTTCTGGAAGGCCATCAGCGTGGTTCGCGGAAAGTACGACGATATTGACCACCACGAAGTGGGTAACGCAGAATTGGCCATCGACGGTGATATTAAAGACACAATTGAAGACGAAAGTAGAGAAGGAGAAGTAAGCCATTTTCAAGCACTTGCTACGGCAGTTTCAGGAACCGTTGGAAACGGAAATATCGCAGGAGTTGCTCTTGCTATAGCTTTGGGAGGGCCGGGAGCTACTTTCTGGATGATTGTTTGTGGATTGCTCGGAATGTCTACAAAATTTGTTGAATGTACTCTGGGGGTTGAATTTCGTGATGTTGGTGAAGATGGAACCGTTTACGGTGGACCCATGTACTACATTTCTAAAGGGCTGAAGTCAAAGGGATTTAAGACGCTTGGGAAAATTGCAGCTGCTTTCTTTGCGATATTTTGCATTGGAGGATCTTTCGGTGGTGGAAATGCCGCCCAGTCCAATCAGGCTACAATTGTAATTAAGGAGTTGTTTAATTGGCAAAGCACGGCGGCCGGTGCAATAGTCGGTGTGGTCTTAGCTATTTTGGTTGGTGTAATTATTATTGGGGGTATTAAAAGAATCGCTTCCGTAACAGAGAAGATCGTTCCTTTTATGGCGTTAATGTATGTTGCTGCCTGCCTTTATATCATCGGAAGTAATATTTCATTTCTTGATGATGCCTTCGCCCTGATAGTTAGAGAAGCCTTCAACCCAACTGCATTTGGTGTGGGCTCAATCATGGGAGTTCTCTTGGTTGGATTTCAAAGGGCGGCATTTTCTAATGAAGCAGGTGCAGGATCTGCCTCGATAGCTCACTCGGCTGTAAAGACGAAATATTCCGCTTCCGAAGGCTTGGTAGCCCTCTTAGAGCCTTTTATTGACACAGTGGTTATTTGTACCATGACTGCCTTGGTTATCATTATATTCAATTTTGGTGGATTTTTTGAATACGGTGGAGATGGATCGGGATCAGTATTGATTGATGGTGTGGCTTATGAAGGAGCGGGAATAACTTCCAAAGCTTTCGCTCAATACATCCCATATTCTAATGTATTCCTTACAATAGCAGTAGTGTTATTCGCCGTGTCAACAATGATTTCATGGTCTTACTATGGCTTGCAGTCATGGAAATTTCTTTTTGGAAGAGGTAAGACTGCTGACCTGGTTTACAAGCTCCTTTTCTTGACTTTCGTAGTGATTGGAGCCGCTGCAAGTATGGGGTCTATTTGGAGTTTTTCAGATGCAATGATATTTGCAATGATCTTTCCAAATATGGTGGGTCTATTCTTCCTGTTCCCAGTTGTAAAGAAACAATTGAGAAGATATTTGGAAGCGATTAAGAGAAAATAAGGCAATTGAATTGACCTAATATTTTCGAATCATCCATTCTCCTGCTAAACCTGGATTCCTTTGGTCTGACATGATGTTCGATTCCGATAACGCAATTTTCAGAATTGCAATTTGGTTCTGAGTTGAACCATCGGAAGAATTCGATATTATTCCTTCACTCTTTAGGACTAAGAAGGAAATTAATGCATATTTTTAATGGTCAAGGTTGAGTGAGATCAAACGATTCAAATATTGCACGTTGAGGCATGCTCGAACGGGTTAAATCTTTTTTCAGATACTACCGTTCAGAGCGAAGAGCGGTAATTGCCCTTGCAATTATTTTTCTTATTGTACTCTGTTCAGTTGAAGCATACCGAACCTTTTACGTTCCTAAACCTGTTTCGCTTGAATTTATCCTAATTGAAGATTCACTTTCAGAAAAAGGGAATGAATATGTTTCGAATGACCGTCCCGAAACGATAATTAGCCCGTTTAACTTCGATCCTAATACCCTATCAGATTCGGGTTATTTTCAAATGGGATTTTCTGAAAAAGAGATCAAAATGCTCAGGAATTATCAATCCGCAGGTGGAAGATTCAGGAAGCGCGATGATTTTGCAAAACTATATTTCATTGATCACGAAGAGTACGAGTTGATCAAACCTTATATCCAACTTCCTGAATCATCAAATGAAAATCGCTTGCCACGACAAAGACCCATCAATTCCGATTCAAACAGGTCCAATCTTATTAAATGGTCTGATACCGCTAGTTATGCCTCATTTGAGTACAAACCGTTCATATGTAATCTCAATACTGCGGACACCTCTGAATTGAAAAGACTAAAAGGGATTGGTTCCTTTTATGCGCAACAGATTGTCTCTTACCGAAACGAACTAGGTGGTTACCACAACCTTTCTCAATTGCTTGAACTATGGAAAATGACACCTGATAAAATCGATGAGTTTGCAGATCAAGTTCTGTTAAGACCTGAAGACTTAGTGAAAATTGACGTGAACTCAGTATCAGCTCAAGAATTGTCAAAACATCCATATGTTGATTTTGACCTTGCCAATAGATTGATTCTTGAAAGAGAAACAAGAAATGGATTTAGTGATCAAAACGAGCTTTGCGATTCGGACTTGCTTGCTCCTGATTTATGCCGTAAACTTGTGCCCTATCTCACTTTCGGTGAATGAACGTTAGGCAACAACTAATTTCGATCATAAGGGATGTTCCCGATTTTCCAAAACCTGGAATACTATTTCGGGACATCACCCCTGTATTAGAGAATCCATCGGTTAGCAGAGCGGTAATCGCGGAGATATTACATCAGTTCGACGGCACCGCTATTGATGCGGTTGCGGGAATTGAAAGCCGTGGATTCCTTTTTGGCCTGCCCTTGGCCATGGAACTCAATGTTCCTTTTATTGCCATTCGCAAAAAAGGAAAGCTGCCGAGTCATACAGTTGAGTATTCGTATGACTTGGAGTACGGGAATGCCACCATCGAAATGCACCGTGGAGTTGTTAAAAAGGGAATGAATGTTCTTATCCATGACGACTTGTTGGCTACTGGTGGAACTGCTTTGGCAAGTTCGGAACTCATTCAAATGGAAGGTGGGGCAGTAGCAGGTTTTTCTTTTCTAATAGAATTGAAGAACCTTCTGGGGCGCGAAAAATTGGCTGGCACAGACAAGCCTATTTTGAGTGTCGTAGATTACGATTGAACCATCAACTGAACAAAGAATAAATGATTACAGATGTAAACGAGAACCGAAAAATGGTTTCTCAAATGGTGCGTGATTTCGCCCAACGCGAAATTAAGCCACACTTTATGGACTGGGATGAACACCAGACATTTCCCGTTGATACAATGAAAAAAATGGGAGAATTCGGACTCTTGGGTGTTCTTGTTCCAGAAGAATACGGCGGTGCAGGATTCGGATACTTTGAATACTATACCGCTATTTCTGAAATAGCTAAGGTTTGCGGTTCTCTCGGACTAAGCGTGGCCGCCCACAATTCACTTTGTACCGGGCACATTCTCACTTTTGGGAACGAGGAACAAAAAAGAAAGTGGCTTCCGAAACTTGCTACGGGAGAATGGATCGGAGCTTGGGGATTGACCGAAAGCAATACGGGGTCTGATGCCTTACGCATGAAAACGACTGCCGTCAAAGACGGTGATCACTGGGTGATAAACGGCACGAAGAACTGGATTACCCATGGGATAAGCGGTGACGTTGCGGTTGTCCTCGTCAGAACAGGCGATTTGTTGGATACCAGAGGAATAACCGCATTTGTTGTAGAGCGAGGTACGCCAGGATTTTCAGCAGGTAAAAAAGAGAACAAACTTGGAATGCGGGCAAGTGAAACGGCAGAATTAGTTTTTGAAAATTGCCGGGTTCCTGAGGCTAATATTTTGGGCCAAATCGGTGAGGGTTTCATTCAAGCCATGAAAGTTTTGGATGGAGGAAGAATTTCCATTGCCGCGTTGTCTGTTGGAATAGCAAAAGGTGCTTATGAAGCCGCCTTACAATACAGCAAGGAAAGGGAACAGTTCGGAAAGCCGATTTCAAATTTTCAGGCAATCTCATTCAAATTAGCTGATATGGCTACGGAAATTGAAGCCGCCGAATTGCTTACACTTCAAGCTGCTGATCTCAAGAACAAAGGAGAGGAAGTCACTAAGGAATCGGCTATGGCAAAGTACTTCTCGAGTGAGGTGGCCGTCAAGGTTGCTACGGATGCCGTTCAAATATTCGGTGGATACGGATATACCAAGGACTTTCCTGTAGAAAAGTTTTATCGAGATAGTAAACTCTGCACCATAGGGGAAGGAACCAGCGAAATTCAGAAGCTCGTAATTTCGAGGAAAATTCTTTCTTGACGGTTCAATCAAATTATTTCTATATTTGCAGCCCAAATTGAACAAGAGACATGCTTATTATACCCGTTAAAGAAGGCGAAAACATCGAGAGAGCGCTCAAGAAGTTTAAAAAAAAGTACGACCGCACCGGTGTTGTTAAAGAATTGAGACAAAGGCAGCAGTTCACCAAACCTTCGGTAAAACGTCGTCAAGAGAAGCTGCGCGCAGTTTACGCTAACAAAATGCGTCAGGAAAACGAGTAGTAAGTAGTCATTATGATATCTTTAAGGCTCTGGACTTATGTTCAGAGCCTTTTTTATGGTCGAAAAATTTCTTGATTATCTGCAACACGAAAAGGGGTACAGCGAGCATACCACAAAATCATATGCCAACGATCTCCAAGGAGTCAACCACTTTCTGGACTCTGAATTTGAACTGAACCTATTAACTGCAAATCACTCAACCATTCGCTCTTGGATGGCCAACTCTCTTGAAACGGGACTGTCGGCTCGCAGCGTTCGTCGAAAGGTAAGCGCCTTGCGTTCTTTCTACAAGTGGCGGAAAAAAGTATTTGGAGATACTCAAGATCCAACGTCAAGACTAATTCTTCCCAAGGTCTCGAAGAGGCTACCTGTCTTTGTTGATGAGGCAGGCTTAGATACCTTAAAACTCAATGAGTATTTCACTGATGATTTCACGGGGCTCAGAGACAGAGCCATAGTTGAGATCTTCTATCAAACAGGCATCCGCTCCGCTGAATTAATTGGCTTGAAATGTCATAATGTTAATACCGCAGAGAAGACTATAAAAGTCTATGGCAAGAGAAAGAAGGAGAGAATAGTTCCTTTTTCCCCGGAATTGGGAAACCTACTGAATTCGTATGAAAAGCTACGAGGCGAAATAGCAGGAGGTGGAAATTCTAACTTTTATTTTCTCACCTCTAAGGGTAAGAAGCTATATCCAAAACTTGTTTATCGAGTTGTCAATGGTTACCTTTCTCAGGCGAGTACCTTGAGTAAGAAAAGTCCTCATGTCCTAAGGCACACTTTTGCAACCCATATGCTCAATAAGGGCGCAGATATAAATGCGGTTAAAGAACTATTAGGTCATGGCTCGCTTGCAGCAACTCAGGTCTACACGCACAACAGTGTTGAGCAGCTTCTAAAGGTGTATCAAGGTACCCATCCGAAAAGCTGACTTCGGCTACATAAACTTTTTAATTCTCTATTTATATGCAAATAAATGTGCATTCCGTTCACTTCAAAGCAGATTCTAAGCTTATACATTTCATCGAAGGAAGACTTCAAAAGCTTGAATTGTTTCACGATAAGCTAATTGACGCCAGCGTTTATCTAAGACTGGATAGAAACAATGAGAACGGAAACAAAATTTCAGAAATTAAGCTGAATATTCCAGGCAAAGACTTATTTGCTAAAAGAAGAGCTTCGAGTTTCGAAGAGGCGACTGATTTGGTCATTGAAGCACTGCGTAGGCAGCTAAGAAGAACAAAAGGGAAACAAGCCCTGGTTTAACACACTTTTTCGAAGCTCAAAATGCGCTCGTTTTGAGTCGCGGCATATCCTATTATTGCAGGTGATTCAGACAATTTGAAATGACCTCAATACTTTTTTTGGCTTTCTTTTTTTTCAACTAAAATCTTTTATACATTTGCACACCTTTTTAGACAAAGGTTGGGCAAACGTGTCCAAAAGAAAAGTATTGGAATGCCGATGTAGCTCAGCTGGCTAGAGCAGCTGATTTGTAATCAGCAGGTCGTGGGTTCGAGTC
>CAZWQX010000041.1:694-25993 GCA_964635965.1 uncultured Cryomorphaceae bacterium | reverse complement strand
GTATACCGTGTCATTCGTTTCTGATTCGCAAAGAGTGACGGAAAGATTTGTTATTGAGTAACAATCCTCTAAAACAACTTAACACCAAAAACCAAGGCTGCCTCCGAACGGAGGCAGCCTTTTTTGTGCCGGTAAAATGAGATGAAAGTTTTCTTTAATTCAAGCAATTTTGACACTTCCCGATCAGGAGTAATTCAGCGCTGCTAATTTCAAATCCGGGAACATTAGGCAATTCAATTTCCTCTTCGAGACAAGTCACCTTTCCACATTCACTGCACTGGGTGTGTGGGTGGGCGTCAACGTGATGTTCATGAGAGCACTCTTTACATGGGGCGTACCATTTTAAGCCATCAAGGCCAATAAAAGAATGCACGATACCATCTTCTTCCAAACGCTCCAGGATGCGGTAGACGGTGGTTTTATTCATCTGCTCTGAAAGACGTTCAACCAAGTCTACCACGGAAAGGGCGACGTTCTTCTCCGCGAAGATGCCCAATAGCAATTGAACCGACTTAGTTTTTCGAGTTACTCCCATGGCGCAAATTTATTGCAACTAAGTGGCATGAACAAAAAATAAATCTATTTTTGCAACTCAGTTGCATTAAAAAGTTTAACCGAACTCCTAAATATTAATAGCCAGACCAATGTTCTTTAGTCGTACACTTTTTCAATCCGACATTGTTGGGGCTTCGGCAAGTGCTTTGTGTGCCGTGCACTGCATTGCAACCCCATTTCTCTTTGTTGCACAGAGTTGTCATGCAGATGCCTGTTGCGACGCGAGTCCGGGTTGGTGGGGTGCTATTGATTACGTGTTTGTTGGTATCACCTTCGCAGCCGTATTCTTTTCGGCACGTTACTCGGCGAAAGAATGGATGAGGTATGCACTATACGCTGCGTGGGTGGTACTAACTGTTTTGGTCATTAATGAGAAGATGGCTTGGATTGGTATAGCCGAAGAATGGAAATATGGATCTGCTTTCATTATGATTTCTCTTCACTTGTACAACAGAAAATTCTGTCAATGTGGGGATGAAGCATGCCCTGTTTGATAGTGATTCTCTTAAATGATGTTTTCTCCGGAGTGAAGAATTTATTTCAAACGATACTGCTTTTATCGACAGCAATGTTTGTTGCTTGTGCTGCACCAAAAAAACAATCGGAACTTCAGGAGGGTGATATTCTCTTTCAAGATTTGGATTGTGGAGCTTTGTGTGATGCAATAGAGGCAGTGACTGAAGGGGTCGACGGCATGGATTTCTCTCACTGTGCAATGGTGGTGAAAATTAACGATACCCTGAAGGTGGTAGAGGCGATTGGCAATAGCGTACAGATTAATTCCATCACCGACTTTTATAATCGCAGCGGAAATAATTCTGAAACGGTTGTGGTTGGTAGAGTTAAGCCATCGCATCGTCAACTTATCGAGAAGGCTGCAGCTTTTTCTTTGGAACAACTTGGATCTGAATATGATGACGCTTTCCACCTCAATAATGGAAAGTGGTATTGCAGTGAATTGATTTTCGAGAGCTTCCGCCAGGCTGATGGAGGACAAGATTTCTTCGAATTACAACCCATGACTTTCAAAGACCCTAATACAGGAGAGTTCTTTCCGGCATGGATTGAATACTACTCAGAATTGGGAGTAGAAATCCCCGAAGGTGAGGCCGGACTGAATCCGGGATCTATTTCGCGCTCAGATAAAATTGAGATCATCCAAATTAACTTCATTCGATGAGTGCTATTACCTCCACCCAAAATTGGGTTCAGTGCGAGCATGCCGAAGAGCTGAAAGCCATTCATAAGACCGACCGTAACATTGCGATTTGGAAGAGGTCAATTGATAACTTAACAGAGGAGCTCAAGTCTCTACCGACAGATGGAATTCAAATTCGAGTCATCGGCGATATTGAGACGATATTGGTGACAACTACCAATGTCTTGAACCACAGATCTCACGGTGCCTTAGTTGAGGATATCAATCATTTACTGGAGGTTTTTGAAAGCGTATCCGGGGCTAAAAAGTTCAAGGTTTTTCTCGGGACGGTATATACCGATATGTGCCGTAGATTTCACTACGACATGAATGATCTGCGCCTATTGTGCACCTATTCCGGACCGGGTACTTTATGGCTCACGGAAGACAATCTGAATCGTTGTGCTTTGGAGAATCTTGAAGGGAACGAATCCATCGTACCCGACTTCAGCGAAATAAGGCAAGTAGAAACCGGACATGTTGCCATTCTAAAGGGCGGAAGGTATCGGGGAAAGAAAACGAAGGCTGTGGTTCACCGCAGCCCGACCATTGAGGAAGGTGGAGGTGCAAGATTGCTATTGCGAATTGATACAAACGAGTTATGACTAGGCGTCGAATATGACCCGCTTCACCATTCTCATAATGACTTTGCTTTATACTTCAATAAATGCGCAAGACAACTTGGATTTTCCGCCTCCTGATACCCCTGCCGTAATTCGCGCAATAAGAGCACAAGGATCAATTTCAATAGACGGAAATCTGAATGAAACTGATTGGGAAAATACTTCTCCGACAACGGAGTTTTTCAGAAGAGAACCCCGACAAGGAGGAGAGATCGTTTTTCGTACAAGTGTGAAGTTTTTGTTTGACGAAAAATACCTCTATGTCGGTGTGTTTTGTGCAGATTCTATGGGTGCCAAAGGAGTGCGTGTCCGTGACTTAAGAAGAGACTTTGGGGGTTCTAATGATCAATTCGGGATTGCATTAGATTGCCAAAACTTGAAACAATACGCCCAGGTTTTTGAAACTACTCCCTACGCAAACCAGAGTGATTTTCAGAATTTTAATGGTAACAATTACGATTCAGGTTGGAATACCCTTTGGAAAGTAAGAAGTAAAAGAACTGACGAAGGTTATTACGCAGAATTTGCGATTCCCTTCAAATCATTGCGATACAATAAATCGGATGGAACCAAACCCGTTACTTGGGGAGTGACTCTACAGCGAAGATCTCTGAGAGATTATGAGGTCTCTACCTTTCCGGCTATTCCCCAGTCCATTTCAATGTACAGGATGACTTATGCGGCTCAGCTTACGGGAATCGAACCCCCACCACCTTCGGCGAATGTGCGCATAGAACCCTACTCACTTTTTCAGTATGATGAAATTGATGATGGACCTGAATCTTTGATAGCAAGAAAGTTTCGAATTGGAGGTGATGTAAAATGGGCTATAAATCCACAAACCGTCCTGGATTTGACGGTCAACACGGATTTTGCACAGGCCGATTTGGATCAAGCGGTAAATAACCTGGAGCGATTCAACATATTTTTTCCCGAAAGGCGTCAGTTCTTTTTAGAGAATTCAGGCATTTGGGCAGGTGCGTCACAAAATTCGATCCGACCATTTTTCAGTCGAAGAATTGGTTTGCAAGGTAATTTCAATGCAGAACCAGCACCCATTGAAATAGGGACTCGTTTTACACAACGGTCAGAAAAAGAAGCAATTGCAGGTTTGTATGTTCGTCAAAGAGCCACCGAAAATTCTCCTGCATCAAATTTTGGAGTTGCTCGGTATCTAAAAAACTACGGTAGAGAAAATAATATTGGCATCATGGTAACACATCGACATGATGAGAGTTTTTCTGAGCTTCAATCGCCTTCCAATCACAACTCCACTATTACGATTGATGGCCAGAACCGTCCCACAAGTCAGATCAGTTTAGACTACTTGATCAGTACTTCAATAGACGAGGAAACGGGTGAGGCTGGTTTTGCGGGTCGATTTTCCGCAAGCAACTTCAGCAATAAGCTTTCACTCAGTTGGACTACCGAATTCACAGATGAAAACTATAATCCTAAGATGGGCTTCGTAAGACAGACCAATGTAATCAGTCACAGTACAGGTGGTTATTATATCTGGAGACCAATGAAGCAAGACTGGATTAGACGATGGGATCCGGGTTTTTTTGCCAGTTTGAACCATGACGCTACGAATCCTTCAAATTTTCAGCAAGCCAACATTTTCATCTTTCCAGTCTACACCTGGTTTAAGAACAACAGTTTCATAGAGCTTGCCTTGAATCCCATATGGCAAAACATCAACTTTAATTTTGCGCCCTTGGGTTTGCAGATTGAACAGGATGACTATTTCTATAATCGCTTCTTTGCTCAGTTTTATACCGACCAATCGAAAAAGTGGTCTGCTTCAGCCAATACGGGTTTGGGAGGGTTTTATAATGGGACCAACAATTCAATAGGAGCTTCAGGTCGACTAGCGCCTATTCCGCAAGCTAGTGTAACTCTTAGCTATCAACTTAATGATCTAAGAGGTGTTGGTGTTGAAGAAGAAGATCTTCAAACACAGATTATTACCCTAAACACAAGATTTGCACTAAATCCTCGGGTTCAGCTAACCACCTTTTATCAATACAATAGCTTCGACAAACAAGGGCGTTGGAATATTCGATTCAGTTGGGAATACCAACCCCTATCTTTTATCTACATAGTCTTCAATGATACTCGAGTCGATGATTTGGAGAATCCATTTGAAGAACAACAGGTTATATCAAAAATTACTTATGTCAAACAGTTTTAACAACATGATAAATTCAAAAAAACTACCCGTAACCGTTCTCAGTGGTTTTTTAGGAGCAGGAAAGACAACTCTCCTCAACCACGTCCTTCACAACAAAGAAGGTCTCAAAGTAGCCGTAATTGTAAACGACATGAGCGAAGTGAATGTCGATGCGGAATTAGTGAAAAGCGAAAACACCCTCTCGCGAACGGAAGAGAAACTCGTAGAAATGAGCAACGGCTGCATTTGTTGCACCCTTCGTGAAGACCTGATGATTGAGGTGGAACGGCTCGCCAAGGAGAACAGATTTGACTATTTGCTGATTGAAAGCACGGGAATCAGCGAGCCGGTTCCCGTGGCACAAACCTTCAGTTTTGTCGATGAAGAGAACGGGATTGATCTTTCGAGATTTAGTTATGTGGATACCATGGTTACGGTGGTGGATGCATTCAATTTCTTTAAAGATTTTGGGAGCCCTGAGACTCTTATGGATCGCGAGTTAACCGATATTGATGGCGATGATCGAACTATCGTAAATCTGCTTACGGATCAAATCGAGTTCGCTAACGTGATTATCCTTAACAAGACGGATTTGGTCGATAAGGCGACCTTGGGAATTCTCAAAGCGGCCATCCACAAATTGAATCCATCAGCGAGAATTATTGAATCGTCATTCAGCAAGGTAAGCCCAGGTGAAATCTTGAATACCGGTTTATTTGATTTTGACGAAGCTGAGCAAAGCGCAGGGTGGATTGAAGAATTGAACAAAGACGGCCATACTCCAGAGACGGATGAATACGGTATTGGATCTTTCGTATACCGCAGCAAGAAGCCTTTTGACCCCGATCGTTTTTGGATCTATATCCAGCAAAAATTTCCAGGTACGGTCATTCGTAGCAAAGGACTCTTTTGGTTAGCGTCTCGACCAGCTCAAGCCATTATTTGGAGCCAAGCGGGAGGATCTTTGAGATCAGATAGTGCCGGTGTTTGGTGGAGTAGCATGCCATTTGAAAGACGTACCCAGTTTGCTTCTTTTATCGAGAATCAAAAACAGATTGAGTTGGGTTGGGATTCAGAGTTCGGCGATCGAAAAAATGAGATAGTCTTTATCGGACAAGACATGGACGAGGAGCTCATGCGTGCCCAGCTCGATGCTTGTCTTTCAACGGATAATGAACTAGCTACAGGAATGTGGAAAGAAGGCTACGATGATGAGTGGCCGGTGCAACGTGCATATGCGCTTGAATAATCTTTCTTAACTAAAATCTCTTCACTAAGACTAAAGTTTGCGAGGTGTATTCCTTTGCGGAAAGTGATTCATTTCTTTATTTTCATGGTTGAGACCCTGAAATAGAAGACGATGAAGAAATCTGCTTTTAATGCCGCCATAGAGCGGAATCATCTGAGAATCCAAAAGTATACTGTTATTGCAATTGCTATTTGGCTTCCTGTTATTGCCATTGGTGTAGGTGGTGACTATTTGAATTGGATTACACATTTCATTTTGCTATTCATCTTTTATACCGTTATGGTTGTCTGGATGGTGTATTCGAATGTGGTTAAGAGCGCCGAGGAGTTGAAAGGACTTATTTATCGGTATTTGATAACCAACTTATTATGGGCTTTGGTATTTGGCGCTTTTGCTTTTTATCAGCTTGAATAATACTTTCTTATTAAAGACCATTCCATTACAAGTCATTACTTTCGGACTCGAAAAATCGAATCTGATGAGAAAGCACTTCTTTATCCTTGCCCTGCTGTTTGGTTTCGCCAACTTGGCGAACGCTCAGGAATTCCGAATATCGCTTTACGGCCAACAAGCCATTGTAACGGGTGATTTTGCAGAGGCAGACTTAACTAATCCTTCTTCGGGATATGCAGAGTTCGGTTCGGTTTCCGGATTTGAGTTTCAGTACTACCCAACCGGTAAATGGGGATTTGGAATTCGTTCTTCATTTGGGTTTTACGATCGCTCCAGGAACACCTACGAAAGTGATTTGGCTGAAGCCCTAAATCTATCAACCGACTTTTTCGACTTAACGGGAGGTGAAGCCTTTTTCACGGGAGGTTCGGATCTTGGCGCTTCCTACCGTTTAAATGTGTCGGAGCAGTTTACCATAGAACCCTACTTCTGCGTCGGATTTCGTGCCATGCGTGCACCTCAAACTTGGTTGGTATTCTCACAAGAGGGAACCACCTTTAACTACCGCACTAAGTCAGAATACTACTTTGGGACAGCCTTTGCCCCCGGAGCACGTTTCCACTTTAACGTATCAAATCGATTCGGGATCAATATACATGTGGAGTACGCTTCCACTTCATTCGCCGAAGAAACGGAAAGAACCTTGCTTACTAGCGATGATACCTTCGTGATCTCTGATTTCAAGCGAGATTACTCCATTAACTCAGTTAATGCGGGTATAAGTTTCTGGTTTAGTTTTGGAGCTGACGTTATGGCGCAAAACGAGTAGTTGTACCTTATCTTTCCGGTTTTCACCATTTTATGGTTGTATTCGGACGGTGCGAAATCCGTATCTTAGTGCAAATAACATTTCAATGAAACAGTTCCGGTTATTCGGGTTTTTAGCTTTTGTCTTTCTCTTCCTGACAGCATGTGAGGAATCTTTTGATCCTGAGGAGGAGAATAATGGAACGGAATACTTTGAATTCAAAATAAACGAAGAAGAGTTTGTAGGCGTTGGAATAGAAGGCGAATGCGCTGAATTGACTTTCAATTATTTTCCTGAACCTGTACTTGACCTGCCCGCAGGATACATGACATTAGGTGCAAAGAACTGTGAGGATAATTCATCAGTGATGCTAACTTTTCAAGGGGTAGAGGCAGAAGCAACCGGTACTACTTCTTTGGAGTTTTTGAGCTTCGCCAGTTCTTTTGAACCGTACGCTCGGTCGGTTGATGGGAAAGTTTTTAATCGTCTCCTCGATGGCACCTTTAGAATTGAGGAGTTCACAGGAAGAAAAAAACAAACTTCAGGAATATTCTCAGGAACCTTCGAGATGAGATTGACTGATTTCGAAAAAACGGATACACTCTACATTACTGATGGCCGCTATCGGTTTTTTGTTTCCGATAAGCTGGACTAGATAAAATTGAAAAGCCGCAGAATGCGGCTTTTTTTAATCACAAGTAATGTCAGAAAAATCTTGAGTCCCGGCAGTCGCTTCATTTTGAGATAATGACTCGTTGTAAAGAACAAATGAATCGATTCCGTGGCCCGACGATCTTCCAGAAATCTCAACAGTGTAAACTCCGGGGTTAGTAAAAATGGCAAAGATATTGTGCGCGTCGTGATCACTGGTTGATGATTGCCATTTCCAATTATTTGACGTATTCATGAATACTTTGAACCAACCATCCGCACCAGCTCCATTGGGCGTGGTATTGCCTTGGTCAGAACTTTCAGGTATTGGCGGTAAGTCAGTTCCTTTTGGATAGACGATATGACCGTTATTTTTTCTTCCGTAGAAGTGAGCCGCGTCCGGTATTCTCAGCCAAGAGTCATTGTGCTTGGTTTGATCATTTCCAACAGTAATGTATGATCGCCATAGGAAACGATAAGTCCCGGGGGTGTTGATTTGAATCTGATAAGTCAGTAATCCGTTTCCAGGATTTCCCATGGAGTTTGATCCTTCCCAGACCAGGAAACCACCTCCCGAGAATTCTTCCAGATTGGTTTTTAAGCTCCAATCGGTTTGTGAATGCTCGGCATTTATTATATCCACTTTAACCAAACCGCTGTCTTCGACAAATACGGGGTTTCCACTTTCGGGACATTCAAATTGTCCGTTGGAGGGCTCCGACGGGCTCGAAGGACCGTCGTTTTCTTTATTGCAGGAAAGTAAGAGGAGAATTAGAAAAGGGGAGAAAAGTTTTGCTTGACTTTTCATGGTTTCTAAATCTTTAAGTGGTTTACGAAATACTTTCTGCCAAGGTTCCAAACCGAAGAAAGACCTCTCGAATAAAACGAGAGGTCCACTTCTTCAACCCTCTGAAATTCCAAATGAAACGGAGCGATTTCAGGAAGTATCCTTCAATCAATCCTGGCTTACCAATTATCGAGGGGTATCAAAAGTGGATATATCACAAACAGCAAGAGACAATCCGTGGATACAATTATCACTAGGATGTAAAAAAGGTGATTACAGGCTGAGGATAAATCGCTCCAAGCTGTCTTCAGATTCTAATTCCAGTTTTTTACGGAATCGATGTCGGGCTTTTTTAACCCCTTCATTCGTAATGTTCAATACAGCAGCAATCTCCTTCGAGCTTAGGTTCATTCGGAGCAATGCTGCCAATCGCAATTCGTTTTTTGTCATCTCTGGAGCACGCTCAGAAAGTCGACGATAAAACTCAGGGTTCACCTCTTGAAACTGGCGGGTGAAGTCTTCCCAGTTGTTGTCAATAGACCGCTCAATTTTTAGTTGATTGAGAACATCTCTCACGCTATTGTCTGCTTCAACGCTGTTGGACAGTCGCTGAAGTTCTTCGCGTAATCCCTCCAGCACTTCATTTTTTTGAGAAATGTGGAGGACTTTGGTCGCCAGCTCACGTTTTTTAAACTCGAGTTCTTCTCTCAGTAACCTTTCGTTTGTTTCTTTTACTTGGAGTTCAGCTTCATGTAATTGACGGGCTTTTTTCCGTCTTTGTACCTCTCGGTTGATGATGAAGATGGCTGCGACTATAACCAAGCCAATAATGAGAATCAGACCATTTCTCCTCTGGTCTTCCAACTCGGCTTCCCTCTCGAGAAGGGCAATCTGGTGTTCTCGTTTTTCCGCCTCGAACTCTTCCTGCATTGCGGCTACTTGTTCATCACGTGCAATACTTCGCAGACTATCTTTGAGATCTATATAAGCGAGAGCCGATTCATGGGAAGCCTCGTACTCGCCAACTTCATGCGCCGTTGTCATTTTGAATTGATGAATATTCATCAAGCCTTCGGCATTGGTTGTTTCCTCGGCGTAAGTTTCGGCGCTTAGTATGTGTTCATAAGCAGTTTCGTGCTCACCCATCCCGGTATAACATTGCGAACGAGAAATTTCTACCTCCAAGTAAAAACGCGGAAAGTTGAGGTCTTTTCCCAGCTCCCAGCATTCGTCATATAAGGCCAAAGCTTTGTCATACTCTTCCTTTTGCATATAGGCTTCACCCATATTGTAGAGAGTTACCACCTCGCCTAAGACATACTTTCCTTGGAAAATCTCCCGCACTTCCGGCAAGCGTTTCAATACAGAATCAGGCCATTCGAGACTCAGGTAGTTGGCACATAAGTCTGCAATACAGCTTGCATACCTCATATCCAGGCCAATCTCTTTATAGATCTTTGCAGAAGCCAGCATCATCGCATTTGCTCGATCCATATCACCCATGGAAGCATAGATGTAAGCCATTTCCTGGGTGCTGACAGCTTGACCTTCTTTATCACCCAATTCTCGGAAAAGTCTATCCTCTTCGGTGTGAGCTTTTAATGCGGATGCATATTCTCCAAGGTTTTGATAGGCAATCCCTAATGTTCCATAAACTCGGGCTTTCATCCATTTGTCGTCACATTCTTTTACGAGTTCCATGGCTTGTTCTGCCAAGTCCAGTCCGAGGTCGTCATCTTCTGCGGAGATAAAATGAGCACTTCGGTCATGAAGAGCCTGAACTTGACCACAAACGTCTCCCGATTTCTCATAAAGATCTATCGCTCTCAAGAAAAGGTTGTCCACCTCGTCATCCCATAAGCCGAGATCTTTCCGTAGGGCTGCAATTATCAAAAAGTGACGAGCAGTCGCTGTATCAGAACCCAAAGCCTCGGCGTAGTTAAGGGCCTTTGTATATTCTTCTTGGCAATCGTTTTTTTCACAATTTGCAAAAGGTTCGAATGCTTCAGGAATAGGTTGGGCTGCCGCCACCAAAATTGAAAACAAGCAGAAGGGCAGCACGTAAAGTTTAAGGTGATTGGTCATAATTGGTTGTTCGTATTCTTCACAAATCTTTTCTTCGGTTGCAATCTATGCATTTTTAGAAAGCTTGGGTTTTGATTGTATATTAGGTGTATGTCTTCCGCAGGTCATGTTTTGGATATGCTTTCCAGGTATCGTGGAAATCGAAACCTCCTGAAATCCAAGCGCGCCCGTCACAAAAAGATAGTTAGAGCCTACCAAGCCAAATTAAATCGAAAGTTGGCCCATGGAAAGGAAACCGATCCAAGGAAGATTCGTGAATTAAGACTGAGACTAAAGCGTCAACAGCGAACGCAGATAATCAAGGTAATTGTCATAACCACCATTGTATTTGTTGTGACGGTTTATTTGCTTTGGTACTATTCAGAGAAATTGATCTAGACAGTCAATTCCTTACACAAATAGCTTTTTAAAAGCCTTATTTCGCCTCTTTTTGTAAATCCCTAATAGCAATGGGATTAGCGCATATACACTTCCCGCAATGGGAGAGGCCACACCCCCAAAGAGAATAACGATCAACATGGAAACTACCGCCACCATTGCCAAGATGAGGTAACTGGTAATGCTCGTTTTGGTCTCAAACTCTTCAATTTCGTTTAATTCCAAATACTCCCTCTTTTTTAGCGCATTAACGTGCATCAAACACAGGATGAGGTAAATGCAGAAGAAACCCAATCCGAATCTGATCATGATACTTTCCCATTCGTTTACCGAAAGATTTGATTCGGCAAGCCTGTCAATGGCAAATTGTAGCGCTTCAGAATTGTCTCCCAAACCAATTTTAACCTGAAAATACAGCGCTGTTCCCAGGAACGAGAACAGGTACTTCAGAGGGTAGATGTAGAATAAAAGCAAGAAGAGGAAGAGAAAATTGTAGCTCCTGGTCAACCCGTCTTGAAGCCCATAGCGCAAGAAGAAATCTTTGTGGTGATTCCAGATTGCCAAGATGAGCATCACACAAAAAATAAATCCGCTAAAGCCATACATGGATGCTTCGAGCTCCAAATAATTAGTGGGTACTTCTGAGGCAATCACCAATAAGGTGATGGAAAATCCAAATACCGCGTCCGTAAGGTTTTCAAGTCGGCTTGAAACGAGTCCGCGGTAGCGAAACCCGGTAGTCGATATCTTCTGTCGGCGCTGGTATGCTTTGGATAACATCAGTTCGAATAGGAGTGATAATCTATTCGGCTACCAGCAATATTGAGATCCCCGAATCATTGTTAATCAGGTTTTCGCGATCTACCCCTGATATAAATGAAAGCTGACTCTCGTCGCTGGCCATCACGGCTATAATATTTGCTCCTACCTCTTCGGCGTGGGCTAATGTTTGTTTCGCAAATCCAACGGAGTAGGTTCTTGCCTCATCTATTACGCGTTTATGAGGAACTCCCTCGTTAGTGTATTGTTGTTCCGCTTGGGTAATGGTTGAGTAAACTGATTTGTCAATTTCCGAATCGGGTCTATCGATCGAGTAAAATTCTACTTCGGCGTTAAAGCTTTGCGCCATCACGCCAACTGCCTTTACTTTGTTACCCAGGCTGGCGTGCCCGCCGAAAGGAAAGAGAATGCGATTAATTCCTTTTGAAACATCTGCCACGTCAGGTACAGTAAGTACAGGAATCGGAGATTTCTCTGCAATTTTTAGTGCATCCGCTCCAAATAAAGCTTGTCGCAAGCCTCTTGTACCATGGGTTCCCATGATCATCCATTCCATCTCAAACTCAGAAGCTGCACTCACCACGCTGGGAATTAATGATCCTTCATCAATTCGGACAACTGCGTTCACCGCGTGGTGATCTTTTGCTTTTTGGCAAATCTCCTGCATATATGACTCTAATTCATCATTCGATTTGCCTTTCTTCTTTAGTAATTTCTCAGTTGCGCCTCCTAGAACGTGGAACAGCACGATTTCTTGATTTCCTACAGCTGCCATCCTGCAAGCCAACTCCATAGCGTTATCAGCTGCTGGCGAAAAATCGGTAGGAACAAGAATTTTTGACATGGTGACGGTTTTGTCTGCTAAATGTGCAAAGATTTTTTTTATTTAGAGAACCAATGAGTGATCAACCAGCCCGTTTACAACATTTTGCTCTCTTCTGCGTAAGTGTTAAGAGCCTGTGGTTATGAGTACTAATCAAGAATTACATGAGCGCATTCTCAATCGACTTCAAGAGGGGTTGGATCCAAATCTGACATACCACAACGCCGATCATACACGTCGCATTGTGAAACATGCAGAACGACTCGCAGCTATTGAAGGTTGCGAGGGAAGAGATCTTGAATTACTGAGAACGGCAGCCCTTTTTCACGATACGGGATTTTTAAATGGTTTAGAAGATCACGAAAAGAAGAGTTGCGCTATTGCCCGAGATGAATTGGGCAAAGAAGACTTCTCAGAAGAAGAGGTAAGTGCGATTTGCAGAATGATCATGGCTACCAGGATTCCACAAGGTCCAAGCACCCTCCCTGAAAAACTCTTGGCGGATGCTGATCTCTTTTATTTAGGGACTGATCGTTACGATGAAATAGCCAATTTGCTTTGGTTGGAGCTTAAGCATTTCAATCCTGATCTCACGGAAGTTGCTTGGTTGGACATTCAAATTAAATTTCTAACGGGCCATTACTACCATACGGATTACTGCGTGAAGGTACTTGAACCCATTAAGCAGACCCACCTCATGAGATTGGAATCTCTTAAAAAGGAGGCTTGATTTGATTAGTGGAATTTTCATTTCCCTAATCCTCCACTCAATTGGAAATTAGCTTAGTTTTAGGCTCATAAGCCTAAGTTCATGGAAGAATTCCCCACCGAAGAGGAACCATTAGACATAACGGAAACAAGACAAGTAAAGAGGATAACCTTTCGTCAGGTTTTAAATTCCGCTTTCGATGCATTTAATGTAGACCGTGGGGGCATTTTCACCTTGAAGAATCTTTTGATCGATCCGGGAGCGGCGGTCAGAGATTACCTCGGTGCAAATCGATACCACTACACACCTCCCTTTCGTCTTTTGATTATCACCACGGCGATTGCTCTATTCTTGATTTCCCAAGCAGAATTTATAAATGAAGCGAATCCCACCTTTTCGATGGATCCAAATTTCGAATTGGATCCTACCGTGGAGATCAAAGATCCAACTGCGAATCCAGAGGCTTCCGATAAGATCGACATCACTGCAGAAACGACTAAACTCTTGGGTGATATACAGGGATATTTTAATCTAATCTTATGGACATTCTTACCCGTTATCACCTTATTTTCTTTTCTGTTTAATCTGAAAAGACGATTCAATTTTGCCGAACACTTGGTCTTTCAGACCTACATGTTCTCAGTAAGTAATATCATTAGTTTTTTGTTTCCTCTGGATCACTTATTGGGTGGTGTGGCTATCCTGATCATTTACCTTCTCTTTTTCTTTTATTATATCTATGGGTATAAAGAGTTCTTAGGTAAATCCTGGCGAAGATCCTTTTTTGAAATGATGACCATTCTTATCGTTGGAATGACCATTTGGGCGGTGTTACTTATGATTACCCTTGGTCTCTACTTCCAGTTAACTTTAGATATACCTCCATCTTCATGAAAAAAGCAGCTCTCTTTCTTTTGATTATTGGTATAGTCGCCATTGCCGTCTCCACTTACAGTTTAATCGAAGGCCAAGATTTCATGCAGGTCTTCTCCGGTTATTTTGCAGGATTGCTCCTCATTTATGGTTATTGGGACCTAAGAAAAAAGGCAAAGGAACAAGGGGAAGAGTAGTTTCATGCCTTCATCAAAGTCCAAAACTTAGGAAGGTCACATCCTGAACGTCTGCTTGATTGATTCCGGTTCTCTTGACATCGTCGGGAAGGTCAGACCAATTGGTATGTTGCCCGTTGTGGTATATTCTTGCTGAGGTGGATGCAGGTCCGTTCAAAGCGTATGGATTCTCAGATGGTTGACCCGCATTTTTTCCCGGAATCATTTCCAAGGTCCCGTCTCCATCGACATCCACTTGAATCCAACTCAGCTTTAGGATTCGGTGATAGGTTCCATCGACCTTCATTTTGTCTATCTCCTTGTTGAAAGATGCCATTATTTCCTCGGCGCCATCTACATCTTTACGCATGGCAAAATACAAGCCATGACTCACCAAGGGAGCTTCTCCCAGTGCCAAAAACTTTTCCGCATCTTTCGGCTGATATGAGCGCAAATACGCAACAAGGAGGGCATCAACAAGCATATAATCTACTTTTCCTTCAAGCAGGGCCAACAAGTTTGCTTGGTCGTTTTTGCCTTCAATAAATTCTACTCCATTCGCGCTCAACACTTCCTCCCCGTAGGCATATCCCTTAACAAGTGCTATCCTTTTTCCTTCTAACTCATTTAGACTCTTAGCTGAAACATTTGCTCCCTTTTTTCCTACCAGGATGATTTGATTGTGCAAAAAAGGTTTGGAATAGATCAAGTATTCTTCTCGTTCGGATGTTTTCCAGAGTGAGGGACTTCCTTGAAAAGTACCCTCTTCCAAACCTTTAAGTACTATAGGAAAATCTACTATTCGCGGTTTTACTCCAATGCTGTTTCTGTTTAGCGCTGTTTTAACAATCTCTTCAGCAACGGATGTCTTCCCGGGCTCGTTTGTAAAAGGTGGCCAAACATCAAAAGCCAAGTTTAATTGGGTGACCTGTGCGCGAAGTATAAAAGGTGCTGTTAAAACAAAAAGCAGTATAGCTAAACGAATCACAGCATTTCTTGGTATCGAGTGGATGGTGTCTATTTTCATGGTTTTAATCCCTGCCCTAAATCTATTAATTCTCAATTGGTTTCTGCGGCCCTCTTTTATCTTGTTTTTTCTCCACTTTAGAATAATCAAAGAGTCCTGTAGATTCTGATACGCTTTCAACCTTGCTAAATTTACCGCCCTCAGGAAGTGTAAGTTTGATATAGGTAATTTCTTCTCGGGGATCAAAACTTACCTTCATGCACTCCATTGTGGAGTGCTCATTTTCGGTACAAACGGTAACAATCTGTTCAGGTGGAAATGCGAGGTGAACATAGGAATCCGGTTCGAACCTATAAACTAAGCTGTCATTTATCGAAAAGAGAGCGAGGTCCAATGACTCTTTTTTTGATCTCCGGTAAACAATTAATTCATTCATAGCATCCAGTCTCATCTTGGTGGCTATTTCAGGATGCATAACGGACCCGGTAAAAAGGTCTATCTCGTATCGGATTCTTCTTTTTTTTGCGTTAGAAGCATAAATAGTACTACCTATCGCTCCTCCCCACATGGCGGCGTTCGTTGCACCCTGATCATCCATTAAGTCATATCCATAAAAGTACGGTTGATCGGAATCGATAACCACAGGGAAGAATTCGACTTGATGAAAAATGAAAACCTGATTCCCATCGGAGAATCCCCAGATTTTCTTCACCTTTCTGTCATTTCTGACCAGTCTGGGTATTACTTTTTTGGTTCCAACCCATTGAGGATTCGTTCTTTGCTCCCATTCGACATAAAAAGAGTCCCTGACAGAAGGGGCATTATTCAGAAATTCAAAGTAGTTTGCGTAACCGCCTCTTACCAAATTATTATTGACGATTGCGCTGTGAATCTTATGATCCCGAATCGTGGATTGCCCCATCGACAAATTGGAGCTAAAAAATATTACCGTCAGCAAAACTGATCGGAAAAGGATAATTTTTCGTTTCATTTTTCAAGCGACTTCACACCCGAAAAATAACCTTTTCAAATGATGATTTATCCAATTTTTACCACTCTGTTCGTTACTGTTTCCCTCAGTTTTTGGTCATAGGTGGTTAAGATGATCATTCCGGGAAAGTCAATCAAGGCATTGTTTAATGCGGTAATACTTTCCAAATCCAAGTGATTGGTGGGTTCGTCCATCATCAATAGATTCGGAGCAGCCAACATCGCTTTTGACATCATACAGCGCACCTTTTCACCTCCGCTCAGAACATTGCATTTCTTCAAGGTTTCCTGACCGGAGAAGAGCATTTTCCCCAAAAACCCTCTGATGTACACCTCGTCTTTCTCCGTTGAATACTGCCGGAGCCAGTCAATCAGATTGTCGTCGCTCTCGAAGTACTCATCATTATTAGCAGGAGTATAACCGGGTGTGATGGTCAATCCCAACTCAAACTCTCCGGCATCAGGCTTCATCCTACCGTTGATAATCTCGTAAAAAGCGGTAGTAGCAAGACTATTGTCACTTATCAGTGAGATTTTTTCTCCTTTTTGAATATTTAAATCGAAGTTTTCGAAGAGTGGCTTTCCATCGAGGTACTTAGTAAGTCCTCTAACGTGAAGAATTTGATCTCCTGCGGGTCTTTCCGGGTTGAAAATGATCGCCGGATACTTTCGATTACTTGGTTTTATGTTCTCAACATCAATCTTCTCGAGCAGCTTTTTACGGCTGGTAGCTTGTTTCGATTTGGAAGCATTGGCGCTGAATCGAGAAATGAATTCCTGGAGTTCTTTTTTCTTTTCCTCTGCCTTTTTGTTCTGCTGGGCTCGTTGTCGAAGAGCAAGCTGACTGCTCTCATACCAGAAGGTGTAGTTTCCCGTGAACATGCTGATTTTTCCAAAATCGATATCAGCAATATGCGTGCAAACCGTATCGAGGAAGTGACGGTCGTGCGATACAACGATCACCGTGTTTTTGAAATCCAAGAGGAAATCTTCCAACCAGTTAATTGTTTGGGAGTCCAGGTCATTGGTTGGCTCGTCCAAAATCAGTACATCGGGATTTCCAAAAAGCGCTTGCGCGAGCAGTACCCGAACCTTTTGCTTCCCCGTAAGGCTGCTCATGTCCATGTAATGAAGATTCTCCTCAATACCCAATCCTGAAAGGAGAGAGGCCGCATCACTCTCGGCATTCCATCCGTCCATCTCTGCAAACTCCGCTTCAAGCTCAGAAGCTTTTATTCCATCTTCATCAGAGAAGTCGGGCTTTGCATAAATCAACTCCTTCTCTCGGATGATGTCCCAAAGTTTTTTGTGCCCCATCAAAACAGTATGGAGTACCGTTTCTCCATCATACCTTGAGTGATCCTGCTTAAGGACCGCCATCCTCTTTCCCGGCTCCAGATGCACCGATCCCGTATTTGGATCAATATCACCAGATAAAATTTTCATGAAGGTTGACTTTCCTGCTCCATTGGCTCCAATCACTCCATAACAGTTGTCACCTCCAAATGAGATATTCACCTCGTCGAAGAGAACTCTTTTTCCGTATTGCAGACTTACATTTTGTACTTCCAACATAACTGCCTTGATTTTGAGGGCGCAAAGATACTCTATTGATGCATAGAAACAGTAAAAAAGAAAATTGATTGTGTATCATCTACGGGATGAATAGGGTATCATGGCTCCGTAATTTTTGCTTTCTTTCAGATACCAATCATTCCCGGTGAAGAACTATCTCACATTTTTGTTCCTCTTTTTTTGTTTTGTTCTCCTTGGGCAAGACAAACCAAAACTTGGAGTAGTCTTAAGTGGAGGAGGGGCTAAGGGAATCGCTCATATAGGGATTCTCAAGGCGATGGAGGAAGCAGGTCTTCGTCCTGATTTCATCGCGGGAACCAGCATGGGATCGATCGTAGGTGGACTCTATTCTATTGGCTACAGTGCCGATGAAATTGAGCAAATGGTACTGGATATAGACTGGAATGAAGTATTGGCGAATCGAGTTCCACTCAACTATATTTCCTTTGAAGAGAAAGAATACTATGGAAGGTATTTGCTGGAGCTCCCGGTAGACGGGGTAAAGCCAAAAATCCCCAGTGGATTGATTGAGGGCCATATCTTGAGTGAATTACTTCATTATTACACCTGGCCTTCGATTCCTTATGAGTCATTTGACGATTTTCCTGTGGTTTACCGATGTGTGGCTACCGATGTCAAAAACGGGAAACCGATCGTTTTTGACAGAGGACCTTTACAGCGAGCGATTCGAGCGAGCATGGCATTGCCTACTGCCTTTACCGCAGTTGATCTGGATTCCACCTTGGCGGTTGATGGGGGAGTCGTCAAAAATTTTCCGGTTGACGAGATGAAAGCTTTGGGAGCAGATTACATTATTGGTGTTGATGTAAGTTTTATTGAGGATGCAGAAGTGCCTGAAAGCATGGTTGGCATTTTGATGAATCTGGCAATGATCCAAAGCGATCAGAGCATGCCTGAGCAAATCGACTTGTGCGATTTGTATATCCACCCCGATATGGAGGGATATAGCACGGGAAGCTTTGGAAGTGCCAAAGAGATACTGAAAATAGGAGATAAAACAGGAGCAAAGTATTTGGATCAGTTCAAAGCTATTGCTGAAGAAATAGAGATGAATCGAGAACCATTGAATTCATCTGATAGGGTCAAGCCCTATGTATTGGATTCGATCAGATTCAAAGGCAATAGACTCTTTGGGGATCAACTTATTCAGAACAAGCTCGGCCTTGAAAAAGGTGATACCGTCACTCGCGATCAGGTAAGAGAAGCGATCCGACGAGTTTATGGAATCAATGGTTTCAAAGACGTGGTTTACCAAATCAAACAAACCGAAGAAGACAGAGCGGAAATGGTGGTAGACATGAGGGAAAAGCTCCCAACAAGACTTTTCGCCTCTTTACACATCGATAATGTTTTTGAAACAGGCTTACTACTAAATCTTACAGCGAGAGATTTTTTGCTCAGAGAATCAAGGGCATTGTTTATTGTCGATATTTCAAGTAATCCGAAGTTTCGATTCGACTATTACAAATACGCAGGACCAAAGAAGTCTTTTGCCGTGAACCTTCGCTACGATTACATCTCTAGGGAGGTCCCTATCTATTCTGAGGGAGATGTAAGTGATGTTTTGATAAACAGGCAACAGGAGTTGCAATTCAACGTTTTAACCACCCAATCTTTGAAGCACAGTTTTTTGCTTGGAGGGTTTTATCAGACGAGAAAGGATCGTTCAGATTTTGGTGTTAGTCTGCCATCTGAAATAGGTAATATCATTGTCAAAGGAGGAGGAATTCAATTAGGCTATTTCAGAAATAGTTTGAACGATCGAAATTTTCCTACCAAGGGATCAGAACTTGTTTTTTTGTCCAAGGTCTTTTTGGATAGTGATTACGGAATAGAATTCAAAGAAGGGGTGGAGGGAATAAATCTCGAAATCCCAAGTTCTGACACAACGGTATTTTTTCCCAAAGAGTTTTTTTCCGAAGCAGTTGATGCCAGCGAGCCCGAACCTTATGCTACAGTTTTCCTCGATTATCGAAGATTTCAGCATATTCGGAAGAATCACCAATTCATCACTTCTTTTAGAGCGGGTGGAATCCTTGCCACAGAAGGTACAGATAAGATATTCACGACATTCCGCTTAGGTGGTCATCAGCGAGTGGCGATTGATGATGTGAGAGCTTATGGATTCAATTACACTGAACTGGAACCCGAAAATTTTGCACTTATCGGTTTAGAGTACCAATATGTTCTATTTGGTAATCTTTTTTTGAGAGCTGGTGTGAATGGCTTGGCGACTTATCGTTATGTTCCTTTGAATAACCTGCAATCTTTCGATGCACAGGATATGTGGGACAACACGACCTACTTCGGCTACGGTGTACAGGGTACTTTTCGAACTCGATTGGGGCCAATCAGCGCGGGCGCTTCAAGAAATGTAAACGACCCGCATTGGAGGTATTATTTCTCTTATGGGTTTAGCTTTAATTACTCTGACTAAACCTTATTGCTTTTTTGGTTCAGGAGCGGGCTTTTTGGGTTTCGGTACAAATGGAGACTCCTTTACAATCGTTTCCAAGTTCAATTTGTAGGCGTCGCTAACTGCCCAGAATGACTCCTGGACTTTGGTGTAAGCCATCTCGCCCATATCGTTGTAAACATTGAGGTCAACAATGGTTTGGAATTTCTTGGCTGTGAGACTTGGATTGGAACGAGCGGCATTCGGATCTTCTGCGGTAGCATTTTCAGACTCAAAATAATTCTTGTCTCCTTTGCTGCTTGTGTTTTCCGCAATCCAAACACTTCCATACGATACGAACTGAGCTCCAAGTAGTCTCGCCATATCAGCAGGAAGGATTTCTGTCACATTCCCAACTGTAACGCCACCTCTTCTCAATCTGGCCAGTGTGGTATCAGGGTTCTGGATCACATAACCTTTCGACATCTTTTCAAACAACTCAATACAGTCTTTTTGAATGGTAATGCTCATCTCGGGATCGAATCCTTCGAAGTCTTTATTCTTAAGTTCAAATGGAAGTATTGCTATGATTCCCTTGCGCTCTTCGGGAGTGGTTGTGGCCACCCGACTAACTTGTGTCGGCTGGAAGAACTGTGTTTTGCCATTTGCAAAAACAACCTTTACAATCTGGGTGCGAGGCACGGTATCCGTTACACTTGCTCCGTCGGGAAGGAAGTAGACGTTTTCCGCATCTAATTTGATGATTTTTCCATTCTCAACTTCTCCCGACATGTAGGTGACTTTGTCGACCCCTGAATCTTGGGCGATGAGGACAAACGAGAAAAAGAGGAATACGAGAGTGGTTAGAGCGTTGCGCATGGTGTTGAATTTTGAGTAAAAATAGAAGGAATATTGAATGCTCTTTAATTCAGGGCAAAAATTCACCTGTCTAAACGGTTGAGTGATGCGCAGTGGTCATTCCTTTTCGCTCGTAGGAGGAATAGTTGCATCACTTCCATCTCTTTCTGCTCGGTAATGGGGAGATAAGATCTCGACATTGTTTTCGGCAAAGACGTCTTGTATGTGCCCATGCAATTCTGAATAGATCCTTGCCGAAATCTCCGCCTTTTCGGTGTAGCAATTAATCTGGTAGCTCACATAGAAATCATCTAAGGCCGTTTGCAATACAAAGGGTTTCGGCTCTTTGAGCAATTCGTGTGTCCTGTCTGCTGCTTCGAGCAACATATCATGCACCTTTCGCCACGGAATATCGTAGCCAATGGTTACTGAGGAGTTCAAGATCAATCCCCGTTCTTTTGCATTGGCTGAATAATTAAACGTATTCCCTGTAAGTATTGAAGAATTGGGAATGGTTACGTCTTCATTTTTGATGGTACGAAGTCGGGTTACCAATAGGGTTTTTTCTACAACATCGCCCGTCGCATCTCCAATTCTAACGCGATCACCAACTTGAAAAGGACGCATGTAAGTAATGACCAAACCTGCAATTATATTACCGATTGCTGAGCTGGACCCCAGAGAAATTAGTAACCCGAAGAAGACGCTAACACCTTTGAATACATCGGAACCGCTGCCAGGGATGAGTGGGAAGACTGCGACGAAGGTGAAGATGATGACCAAAACCCTCAATAGGTTATAGGTGGGGTCTGCCCACTCCGGATAGAAACCGTCAATTTGAAATCGACCCGCTTCAATCTCCCGCGCAAAATAGCGTATCAACCTGATGATCGCCCTGGCAATTAAAATGATGACGATGATCGCAATGAATTCGGGGATATAACTGATCAGGGCATCACCAAATGCCTTTACGGGATCGATGACATATCCGATAAGTTTGAGACCGATTTCCTCAGTACTAGGGAAAATGCTAAAACCGATCGGCAACAAGGCGTAAACGAGAATCAGAATAATTACCCATTTGATAAAGCGCAAGACAATCCGAATGAAGTCCGCTAGTCTTGCCATGGTAAAAAAGCGGTTTCTCGGGTTTGTGATCCCTTTTATCCTTTTTTGTACCTGCTTATAAATCCAAGTGTTGCCTCTTGAAATCCCTGCATTTAGTAACCTGATTACCAAGAAAAAACTTAGAATCAAAGCGAGCAGCAGCCCTATTCGCTTTGCGGTTTGTGTAATGCGGTCAATCCCGAGATTGGTAGTGGCGTGATCTTCGATACTTTCAATCACCAGGTCGGCTAACTCCTGCTGATTAAGTCCTGATCCAACTGTATCCTCGGGGTAAATTGAAAAAACAGCATCTCCTTCATAAACAATGCGAATTCGATCACCGTCGCGAAACGTTTCGAACGAATTGAAATCAATCAAGGCCTTTTCCAACACGCTCGTAATTCCATTTGAAATGGCTTCAACTCTTTCTTCAGCCGTCTTATAAGTCCCATTTGAAGACAGAAAAAAGAGGGTGTCAGATTGATGTATTACGGGCAACGCGGCCCTTAACTCCGTGGTGTCCTCAGTTGATTCTTCTAGTTGATAGGCGAACGAATTCGAACCAATCAAGAGCAGGAACAATAGGATAAGTTGGTTTTTCATTGAAGGTTTTAGCGCTTTGCTAATGTAAGTTTTTCATTGTCGTTGCATGGATAGAAGAAATAATTTGATATTTGAAATCCCGACATTCGGGAGATACAATCATTAAATACCACAAACGTGCCGATAGCTAGCGAACGAATCGATTCTGAAATTTGGTTTAAGATATCCGACCCTGATAAGCGCCGACCTTTCTTTATGAGTATTGTCAGTGATTCAAATCATTGGATGTTCATCTCTTCAAATGGGGGGCTGACTGCGGGAAGAAAAAATGCTGAATACGCTCTTTTTCCATACTATACGGATGACAAATTGAGTGAACTCGTTCATACTACGGGGAGCAAAACAATAATCAGGGTTTCAAAAGAAGAGGTTTGGGAACCATTTGTAGAGCATGGTGCCGAACACTACAACATCAGCCGGAATTTATACAAGAATCAGCTCGGCAACAAGGTAATGTTCGAAGAAATCAACCACGATTTAGGTTTAAGCTTCCGTTACCGATGGTCTTCGAGCAACTCGTATGGATTCGTGAGGGAGGCATCCCTTAAAAATCTTAAGAATGACAGTCGCAAGGTGAAGATTCTGGATGGATTACAGAATATTCAACCTTATGGGGTAAATAGTGATTTGCAAATCCGTCAGAGTAATTTGGTGGATGCCTACAAGAGAAGCGAGATAGTTGAATCAGTGGGGCTTGGCATTTATGCGCTGAGTGCGATTATCATCGATAGGGCGGAGCCTAGTGAAGCACTTAAGGCGAATACGGTTTGGTCTACGGGCTTGGATAAGCCAACATATCTTGCTTCTTCAAAACAGCTGAATTCTTTTAAGAAAGAAGGTTCGGTTAAATCAGAAACGGATGTAAAAGGAGAGAAAGGGGCATACCTGTTGGTGACCGATATTAAACTTAAAGCCAAAGATGAAAGCAAGTGGTTCATGATTGCTAATGTGAATCAAGACCAAACAGCCGTAGTTGAACTCAGTAGCGAGATCAAAAAAGACAAAAGCTTAATCGAGAACATCAGAAAAGACATCGAACTTGGTTCTGAGAATCTCACACAATTGGTGGCATCGGCGGATGGACTTTCTGAGACAGATGATTTATTGAGAGATACAAGGCATTATGCTAACACGCTCTTCAACATCATGCGTGGAGGTATCTTTGATCGCCACTACGACATCGAATTGGGAGATTTTCGCAAATACTTGCGCAAGGCAAATCATTCGGTTTACACCAGAAACTCTTCCATGATTAACTCCTTAGGCAAGGTGGTATTGAGGGCAGACTTTTTGCAGAAATGTAATGACACTGGAGACAGCGACCTGATACGTTTGGCTACGGAATACCTTCCATTGAAATTTAGCAGGCGACACGGAGACCCAAGTCGTCCATGGAATAAATTCTCGATTAACACCAGAAGTGAAATCGATGGATCTAAGATTCTCGACTACCAAGGGAATTGGCGTGATATTTTCCAGAACTGGGAGGCATTGTCTATTTCGTTTCCGGGCTTTATCGATGGCATGATATTTAAGTTTCTCAACGCCAGTACTTTTGACGGGTACAATCCTTACAGAGTAACCAAGGATAGTTTCGATTGGGAAATAGTTGAACCTGAGGATCCGTGGTCATTTATCGGATACTGGGGTGACCACCAGATCATTTATCTCCTTAAATTTTTGGAGTATCAGCAAAGTTTGAATCCATCAGCACTGGGTAATTTATTGAACCGTTCGGTGTTTTGCTATGCGAATGTGCCGTATAAGATTAAGCCCTACACGGATATACTGAAAAATCCAAAGGATACCATAGTCTTCGATTTTGACGCTGATCGTGAATTGAGATCTCGGATGGAAAGCTTTGGCGCTGACGGAGCCCTTTTAGAGAATCAAAAAGGGGAAATCCATCGGGTGAGCTTTTTAGAAAAGATATTGGCAACCACTTTAGCCAAGATATCGAATCTCATACCCGAGGCTGGAATTTGGCTTAATACCCAAAGACCTGAGTGGAATGATGCCAATAATGCACTTGTCGGTAACGGAGTATCCATGGTTACCCTTTATTACCTGCGTCGTTTCTTAAAGTTTATGGAAGATACCCTTGCAGCCAATTCCAAGGAAAAGGTTGAAATTTCCGAGGAGATGATCTCATTTTTCCATGGTGTCTATGAGGTTTTAAATGCGAATAAAGCAACTGTGGATACAGGGTTTGACAATGCTCAACGAAAGGCGGTTACAGACGGACTTGGGCAAGCCGGTAGCAAATACCGTACGGGTATCTATGATAGCGGTTTTTCAGGAAAAAAGGGTGAAATTTCGGTTGGCGACTTTGTTGAGTTCTGTTCGACCGCAAGAGCTTACATGGAACAAGCCATCCGCACCAATCTGAGAAAAGACGGTTTATATCACGCGTATAACTTGGTAACGGTTGAGGAAAACGGAATGTATGTTTCTTACTTAAATGAAATGCTGGAGGGGCAAGTAGCCGTTTTGAGCTCGGGCTACCTTTCGGCCGAAGAAGC
>CAZWQX010000041.1:0-684 GCA_964635965.1 uncultured Cryomorphaceae bacterium | reverse complement strand
TCGGTTTTTGATTCACTCCGGTCCAGCAAGTTGTACCGAAAAGATCAAAACAGCTACATACTCTACCCGAATAAAGACCTCCCGGGATTCTTGCAGAAGAATAAAATTGCCAAAGGAGCTTTAGACCGCTCAGACCTGCTAAGAGAAATGGTAGAAAAGGATCGGCGCGAAATTGTCGCTAGAGACGTGAACGGTGAACTCCATTTCAACGGTAATTTTAGAAATGTCGGCGACGTAAAAACAGCATTGGAAGCTTTGGACGAGGAGTTTTCTGCTCTGGTTGAAAAAGATCAAGAGGTTATATCTGAAATATGGGAGGAGACCTTCAACCATAAGGCTTTCACCGGTCGTTCAGGGACCTTCTTCGGATATGAAGGACTAGGTTCGATCTATTGGCACATGGTATCGAAGCTGCATTTGGCGGCATATGAAGTTTGTCTTCAGGCCCACAATTCAAATGAGTCCTCCTCTTTGCAGAAAAAACTCGCGAATCATTTTTATGAAGTAGGCGAGGGGATTGGTATTCACAAAGATCCCGAGGTATATGGTGGATTTCCAACTGATCCTTATTCTCATACTCCTGCACACCGGGGTGCACAACAGCCGGGAATGACAGGGCAAGTGAAAGAGGATGTCTTGGTTCGCTTTGGAGAATGGGGCTTGAGAATAGAAGATGGTTGTTTG
>CAZWQX010000040.1:0-26099 GCA_964635965.1 uncultured Cryomorphaceae bacterium | reverse complement strand
CCAAAAGAGGCTGTTCTTCTTCTCATTGCAGACAAGCTTCCCGATCTGGTTAAAACACAAGCCGAGGCTATCAAAAACATTAAAATCGACAAGATTACCGTCTGGGAAGGTGGTAAAGGAGCAAACGGAAAGACCTCTACTTCAAACTTCATCTCAGGAATGTATCAGGCTGTACCTCCGCTTCAGGACATGTTTAACATGGCAGGAATGGAATTGCCAAATTACTTGAAAGGCGCTGACTCAGAGAAACCGGAGGAGGATGATAGCCCCCAAACCACGAATGACCCAATGCCATCTCAAGCATCAACTCAACCTGAAGATAAAAAAGACGAATCCGGTAATGACGATGCACCTAAGACTGAGGTAGAATAAGTTAAGTCTTTCGCTTAAACGACCATGTAACAAAAAAGCGGGCCACCTCCTGCCCTTCTTTGTTAACCCCTGTGGAAATCATGGTCAATTTATCCGAATCTCCAATACTCAATCCATCAATGAGGTGAAATAACTCCGCTCCTTGGTTACAGGTAAAGGTGATTTTCTGGTCGGCCTTTTTGTAGTATTCAGCTCTGAAGTCAACAACCAACATACTGAACTTCCCTCTTCCCGCCTGGCTGAGCTGACACAAGGCTCCCGTAGAAAGCTCTGCGGCACCTGCGAGTGCAGCAAAATAGATCGACTTAAATGGATTTTGTGATCTCCAGAAATATGGAATGGTCACTTCGCATTTTTCCGGACTCAACGACTTCATTCTGAACCGCCAAAATACAGCAGAAGGCAATTTGATGAGCATTCCCAACCAGAAATAAATCGGGCTGGTCATCTTTCGAATGTATTCTTTTCCTTCTTTATTCAGTGGAGGAGCGGCTACCTCAGTTTCCATAGTATGGGATTCAAATGGAAACTAAAGGTAACCTATTCAAATTGACAAATACAAAATCAAACTAAGATCATATTGCACCTTCCTTGATCTCTTCAACTACATCAGGATCAAGTAGCGTAGAAGTATCTCCGAGATTACTTGTATCTCCTTCAGCTACTTTTCGCAGTATTCGACGCATTATTTTACCGCTTCGGGTTTTGGGCAATCCGCTCACAAACTGAATCTTGTCCGGTTTGGCGATTTTACCAATTTCAGCAACTACGGTTTCTACAATCTCCGCTCGAAGCTTTTCCGGATTCTCTGGTGATTCCTTTGTTATTACATAAGCGTAAATACCCTGCCCTTTGATATCATGTGGGTATCCAACTACGGCGCTTTCAGCCACCAAATGATCGTTGGCATTGATCGCATTTTCAATCTCAGCTGTTCCAAATCGGTGACCTGAAACATTGATCACATCGTCCACCCTTCCGATGATTCGGTACATTCCTTCTTCATCGCGTCGAGCTCCATCACCCGTGAAGTAATATCCTTTATAGTGTGAGAAATACGTGTTTCTGCATCTTTCGTGATCGCCATAAGTTGTGCGGAGCATGCTTGGCCATGGATGTTTAATCGCTAAGTATCCTTCTTCACCGTTTCCTTTAATCTCATTTCCATCTTGATCAAGCAGCACCGGTTGGATCCCCGGAAGCGGATAACCTGCGTGCGTCGGTTTCATTGGGCTGTGATTACCCAATCCGGATATCATTATCCCACCGGTTTCGGTCTGCCACCAAGTATCCACAATAGGGCATTTTTCTTTTCCGACATGGATATGGTACCATTCCCACGCCTCTTGGTTGATCGGTTCACCAACCGTACCGAGGACTTTCAAACTGTATAGACCATAACTGAGGACGTGATCTTCACCGTGAGCCATTAAAGCGCGAATTGCTGTTGGTGCCGTGTAAAATTGATTGACGCCGTGCTTATCGCATACTTGCCAGAAACGTCCTGGTCCCGGATAAGTCGGAACACCTTCGAACATAACAGTTGTGGTTCCATTCAGCAGCGGTCCATAAATGATATAGGTATGTCCCGTGATCCATCCAACATCAGCCGTGCACCAGTACACATCACTCTCATCGGGCTGAAAAACGTTGGCAAAACTATACCCGGCGTATACCATATATCCACCACATGTGTGAACCACACCTTTTGGTTTTCCTGTACTTCCCGAAGTGTAAAGGATGAATAACATGTCCTCTGAATCCATCGGTTCCGCGGGACAGTCCGCATCTACCTTCTCCAATTCATCGTGCAGCCAATAGTCACGACCTTCCTGCATCTGAACTGCCCATTGGGTTCTCTCAACTACAATAACCGACTCTACCGAAGGACACTCCTTTAAAGCTTCATTTACTACTGCCTTTACCGGAATCTCTTTGGTTCCTCGGTACAATCCATCCGCAGTAATCACCATTTTACATGATGAATCATTAATCCGATCGGCTAAGGCACTCGCTGAAAATCCCGCAAATACTACCGAATGAACAGCTCCGATTCTGGCGCAAGCCAAAACTGCGATTGTCAGTTCAGGAACCATCGGCATATAAAGCGCAACCCTATCTCCCTTTTGAATACCTTTTGATTTAAGAACATTGGCAAACATGCAGACCTTCTCATGCAGTTCGCGATAGGTGTAGCGTACGAATCTCTCCTTAGGATCATTCGGTTCCCAAATCAAAGCGAGTTTGTTTCCTCGCGTCTCGAGATGGCGATCCAAACAATTCTCGGTGATATTCAGTGTTCCGTTCAAAAACCACTTCACTGACGGAGTATCGAACTCCCATTCAAGAGTTTTATCCCATTTCTTAATCCATGAGTAGTGATTTGCGATATCCGCCCAAAACTCTTCGGGTTGATCAACGCTCTTTTGATAGGTCGCTTTGTAATCATCAAAGCTTTTGACTTGGAAATCCATCATAGTAGGTAGTATTAATTCGTTAGTAGTTCTTGAATTTGTTTGGTGAGTTCTCTCGTAGAGAAAGGTTTTAACAAGTAGAGATCTGCTCCAATTTCATAGCCCTTTTCGACATCTGATTTTTTGCTCTTAGCCGTAAGGAAAATAACCTTGGGAATATGATCCCTTTCCGGCGACTTGAGGCGGGTACAAACTTCATAACCGTCTACATCCGGCATCATAATATCGAGCAATACCAAATCCGGTGTGTGCTCATCGGCCAACTGCAGGGCTTCTGTTCCATTTCTTGCAATAAAAACCTGATATCCTTTGCGCTTGAGCAAGTACTCGAGAGACATCAATATGTTTATTTCGTCATCCACGATCAATATCTTGTGCATGTCTTAGTTTCTTTTTTACCGTGTAAAGTGGCAGAGAAAAGGCTATTGCCGCTCCCTTACCGCCGATTCCATCCTCTATCCAAATCTCGCCGCGGTGCATTCGGACAATATTCTTGGAAATAGCCAGACCCAAACCACTTCCTGTTGGCTTTCTCCTTGTTTGATTTTTAACCTGATAGAACTTATCGAAAACCATTTCCCTCTCTTCCGGCCGAATTCCAAGTCCGTTGTCACTAATCCTAATCTCCAAAAATCTCTTCTTGGCAACAACCGATAGAGAAATCTCACCATCAACGGGATCGCAGAATTTTACGGCATTACCCAAGAGATTAGTCAAAACCTGTTTTACCTTATCTGTATCGATATAAGTTGCCGGTATTTTCGAGGGCAAATCAACCGTAAACTTCACTTTTCTTCTGTGCAGTAATGGTTTAATGGCAAGAACACATTCTTCAATGGGTAGCTTGATATCAATTTTCTTGAGTTGGAGTTTCTGGCTTCCACTTTCATATTTCTCCAGATCCAAGACATTTCCGATCAACCGAGTTAAACGATCGCAATCGGAAACGATATTGTTGAGAAATACCTCTCTATCCACCTGGCTCATCGTGTCATCGTCGTGGATAATTTCGGCCTGCATTCTAATAGAAGTCAATGGAGTCCTCAGCTCATGGGCAACAGTGTAGAGAAACTCATCTTTTAAATCACTGAATTCGGTGAGTTTCTCATTTGCCGATTTAAGTTCTTGGGTGGCGAGTTTCAACGCTTCCGATTTTGCCTGAAGCGCTCGATTAAGTTCCATGAATTTGCTACTCTCCTCAAGGATATTTACCACGTGATCAACCGACAATTCTTCATCACGGGCGATATTTGAGATTACAATTCGAGCACTGGCAGGACCAATTGCCTCACTTAGAAGTCTTTCAGCAAAGACCACGGTTTTACTATCGACTGCATTTTGTTTCGACCAGTCGATTCCGTTTAATCTGGCATATCTATCCAGCACCTGTTCCGTGGTTTTGTTTCCCAAGAATTTTATAAGAACACTCTTGAGGTCAGGAAAAAGTGCCGTTCCCCTATATGTGCTGTGCTTAAGTCCCTCACTCATTGTGCCCACAAATGAAATGGCTTGCCCTTTCTCCAGTTCCGATTGACTTGAGAAAGCAGAGACTACGGCGAAGGTTAGGGAGTTGATCGTCAAGCTAAGAAAAATCCCTGCAGACATTTGAGACATTCCAAAGGCATCGGCTATTGATTCAGGGATCTGTCCAAATGGGGTTTCAGAAAATAAATTGGGAAGAACAAAAAATAGTGCCCATAGCGTAAAACCAACCGAAATGGAAGCAATTGCGCCACTTCTTGTTGCTCTTTGCCAAAATACACCACCCAAAAATGCCGGTGCAAATTGAGAAACGGCAATAAAGGAAATCACACCAATCGCCACGAGATCATATCCCACCGCCATTATGTGGTAATAACCGTAAGCCAAAATCAAGATGCCAATTATTGAAAGACGACGAATCAGTAAAATCCGTTTTGCGACATTCGAAGATTCGCTGGAATTTAGGTTTGGTATAAAAAACCATGTGCTAAGCATGTTTCCCAGTGCAAGTGTTGATACAATGATCATACTCCCTGCAGCAGAAAGTCCTCCGATGAAAGCCGGGATTGCCAAACTACTTCCACCAAAAAATGAGGCAAAAGTAACGGTGTAAAAATCAGGGTTCATTCCCGGCAAAGCAATACTCCCCGCGGCGGCGATTGGCACAACGAAAAGATTTATCAAAAGCAAATAAAGCGGAAACAAGAAGGTTGCCTTCTTGATATTCTTGACTTGAGATACTTCTACTACCCCCATTTGAAATTGACGAGGTAAGAGGAACATTGCCAGAAAAGAGACTAACAATAGTCCAGACCACTCGGATTCATTTCCCAATGAATTTCCTAAGGGCTCAAAAGCCTGATCGAATGAGATTTCATTTCTATTGAGAAAAGTTAAGGCGGCAACACCAATAATCACAAAAGCAACAAGCTTAACCAAACTTTCTACTGCTATGGTGGCAATCATTCCAGGTTTAGGACCAGAGCTTCGGATATATCGGGTTCCATAAAGAATTGTAAATAAGCACATGGTCAAGGTCACATAAAAGCCTGGGTCGGTTAGAACTCTCAGGCTGTATGACTCCTCGAGACCAGAGACAATCACAAAACTTTCTGATACAGCCTTGATCTGCAAAGAGATGTACGGGAGTACACCCACAATGGCCAGAATGGCAACCAGCTTACCAAGCAGCGGACTCTTGCCATATCGGCTACTGATGAAGTCTGCTAAAGATCCGATTCCTTCCCGATTCTTTATCAGAATCAACTTTCTTGTCAGGTGCCACCACAGGAACATGGCGAGGGTTGGACCTAAGTAGATTAGCAGAAAGTCCATCCCATGGGTGGTTGCTCTACCGACACTGCCGTAAAATGTCCAACCGGTGCAGTACACGGCCAATGATAATGGATAGACGTAGGGCCAATACTTTTTTAGCCTGGTCTGAGCAATTCGTTTCTCGAAAAAACCTGCCAGAATGAAAAGCAAAACCAAATAGCCAAAGGACACTATGGAAAGCAGAGCGATCATTCTTCAGTTCTAATAGATCGCAGAACCAAATACAAGCACACCATCATTACGATCCACACTGAAATGAGATAAAGCCATAAGTCACCATTCCGAGATGGAACGGCGACAAATGGCGGAATCAGCAGGAGGGCGAATATGCCGGTGAGTATTAGTATTCGGGTCACGTTTATTTTCACTTGATCAAAATAGCCGCATACTATTGGCTATAAAATGATTTATATCAGTTCATTAATGGGAATGTGCCTCCCCTTCTCCCACTGGAATTCTAATGTTCTCAACTAGTTCTTGAACTTCTTCAGGAGTCTTTTTGGTGAATGATTTAACAGTGAATGCAGTGGCGAAATTCATGAGCATTGCCACCGTTCCGAATCCTTCAGGAGAAATTCCAAACCAATAATCTTCGGGGCCACCCCCTCCAAGTAATCCGAATTTGAACTTCAGGATATACAGGATTGTAGCAGTCAGACCCACAATCATTCCTGCTATTGCACCTTCTTTATTCATGGTTTTACTAAAGATCCCAAGAATAATGGCAGGGAAGAAAGAAGCCGCAGCTAAACCGAAAGCAAGCGCAACAACAGCTGCTACGTAATCGGGAGGATTAATACCAAAGTACCCCGCTACACTTACAGCTATAAATGCTGAGAATCGCGCAGCTAATAATTCTCCTCTTTCTGAGATATCCGGCATTAATTGCTTTTTCAGAAGGTCATGAGAAATAGCCGTTGAGATAACCAAGAGGAGTCCTGCAGCTGTTGAAAGTGCAGCTGCCAGTCCACCGGCAGCTACTAAGGCGATCACCCAAGCAGGTAGATTAGCTATTTCAGGGTTAGCTAACACCATGATATCCTTATCTACAAATAACTCATTCTCTGTATTCATATTGGGATTCTTTATAACCAGACTTCCCTGTTCCGTTCTTTCTTCTGAGAAAATCGGTGTTTTTCCTTCAACGGCAGATCCGGGACGAAACTGGACCTTACCATCTCCATTTTTATCAGTCCATGCCAGAAGGTGCGTCTCTTCCCAGTTCCCTACCCATTCAGGTAATTCTGAGTATTCTTTTCCTTCTACCGTTTCAATTAAGTTCACGCGGGCAAAAACAGAAACTGCGGGAGCTGCTGTGTAAAGGATCGCAATGAAGAGAAGGGCATAACCTGCTGACTTTCGGGCATCACGTACTTTTGGCACCGTAAAGAACCTTACAATAACATGAGGAAGACCAGCAGTACCGAGCATCAAGGCTGCGGTAATAAAGAACACATCAGTGGTAGATTTTGTACCCTTGGTATATTCGGCAAAACCAAGCTCCATGTGTAACTGATCCAATTTTTGCAGAAGTGGTGTTCCATCCTCCAGCGCTCCACCAAATCCAAACTGAGGAATGATATTATCGGTCATCATAATGGAAATGAAGATGGCGGGAACCATAAAAGCAAAAATGAGAACACAGTACTGAGCCACCTGTGTATAAGTGATACCTTTCATTCCACCTAAAACTGCGTATATCAGAACGATTACCATCCCGATAATTACACCTGAAGTCACGTCGACTTCCAGGAATCTAGAAAACACAACTCCTACCCCGCGCATTTGACCGGCCACGTATGTAAACGAAACGAAAAGAGCACAGATCACCGCAACGGTTCGGGCTGTATTTGAGTAATATCTGTCTCCAATGAAATCAGGCACCGTGAATTTCCCAAATTTTCGCAGGTACGGTGCCAGCAGGAGCGCAAGCAGAACGTATCCACCCGTCCAGCCCATGAGGTACACAGAACCGTCGTAGCCTTGAGAAGAAATAAGCCCGGCCATCGAAATGAACGAGGCAGCACTCATCCAGTCAGCGGCAGTGGCAAGTCCGTTTGCCAGGGGTGACACTCCCCCGCCAGCAACGTAAAAGTCTTTGGTAGAGCCCGCTCGGCTCCATATCGCAATACCTATGTATAGTGTGAAGGTTAGACCAACAATTATATATGTCCAAGTTTGAATATCCATGGTTCTTTAGTTAGGAGGTTTTTTTAGTCTTTTCTCTGTATCCGTATTTCGCATCAAGTCGATTCATCCAATTCACATAAATGAAGATGAGGACGACAAAAATGATGATAGAGCCCTGTTGAGCGAACCAGAATCCAAGTGGGAATCCGGCAAACTTGAGGGTGTTTAATTCTTCCACGAAAACAATTCCGCAGAGAAAGGATACCACAAACCAAATGGAGAGTAGAATTGCGAGCAATCGCAAATTTTCCTTCCAGTACTTGTGGTGTTCGGTGTGATCTACTTTTCTCATAAGGCTGGTTTTTAGAGGTATATCATTGCTTGTAAAGTGATTTCAGGACGGTAGGTAATATCATCCGTATTGGTAAAGTCAGGCCTGTTTCTGTAGTTCAGCGTGACTTTGGAATGGTGTCCTGCCAAATAGGCATTAACACCCACATCAAAGAATGTCACGGGAACGGTACTTCCGTCGGAGTCTACTATTCCTTCAAAATCGTGGTATGTAAAAGCAGCGTATGGCTGAAGGATGAACTCATCCTTCTTTTTGGGTAGCATATACCCTGCTTGGAAGTAATAGGTGTTTCCCGTGCCGATTGTTGGTACCGAATTTCCCCTTAGTCCGAATTGTTCTTCAGAACCATCTGAAGGATTGAGAATTCCGATGTTTCTAACATTGTTGGGGCCGAAATCCGAAAAATAACCCACGGCATAGGCTGTCAATGCTCCTTTTGAACCATCGTCTCCGAGCGGTAAATCAATAAATGCATCAACGGCAAAAAGCATCATATCATGCGTTACCGTTGTTGTGTCGCCCGTTTCTGTGTTTATGCGATCCGACCAAAGAGCATCGGAGTTTTGCATAAAACCCGCACCAATATTGAATACTTTTTTGGTCCCGAGGTAGGTTCCAACAGTGTAGGGCAGAAGACTCCCTTCCTTATCCCAGAATTCATAGTGGAAATAACCTTCATAAACTTTATTGAGGTTGCCCGGGTTGTAGAGGGCTCTGTCAACTACCGATACGCGGAGTGTATTGGTTTCAAACGGATCTGTTACCGAAACCTGATAAACCAATTTTCCGAAGCGACCGTGGGCGAATACACCAATTCTTCTGGCAAATTGGTCAGTCGCTTCAATCGTTGGCCAATTAAAGATGGGAGCGTCAATGGCCATGAAGTTTAATGTACTGGCACTTGTCATTCGCGACAGACCATTCCAGTAATGCATTCCACCTCCGATATGGAGTTTCTCTTCGACAACCTTATAGTCGAGATAAACGTCGTGCATAAAGAGCTGAGGCTTCTTTCCGTCTATTCCATTGATACCACCGCTAACGGCATTTTGATTGTTGATACCGAAGTGGGTCATAATGAGCATTCGTTTGTTCAGCTCAGCAAACATTAAGAAGCGGCTTCGGCGAAGCCCAAAATCAAATGTCTCGTCTTGAGCCTGTCCACCTCGTAAACTCCCGGCGTTGTTATCGTTATACCTCGCCCAGAATTGGTGCCACGTAATCATACGGAAATAGCTTGTCCCCTCTTCGTTGAGCTGGACTTTTAAACCTCCCTTGTAGCCCGGATATCCCTGGCCAAAAGAACCGAATGAAATGATTAAAAAAGTGAAGAGTAGTAGTTTTCGCATAACAGTCTTTAGGTTGGTGATAGGACTGCTAAGCTTCGACTTTATGGTTCAATTATGAAATTGACTATATTTTTTTGGTATATAACTATACTTTTTGATGATAAAACTTACTATTCACGAAATCTTTCCCACTTAATCATCATGAATTTATCTCCTAATTCCGTCACGATCATTCCTGCACCACTTAAATTCTTTCGATCGGCGTAAAAGCTCTTTAGCTCGTCGTGAGTCAGCACCTTATAAGTCGGCCGATAAGCCCTGTTTTCGGGCCTCTTTAAACCGGTTTGTTTTACCCAGTTCATCACACTTACGTGTGATATTCCAAGAATACGCTCAATCTCCCTGTAGGAGATCCCTTCGAGATATAGTTGTATGGCCTTGGTCACGTAATAATCGTCTATTCTTTTACCCTGTTTAAAAACCGTAAAATGATAATTACAGTCTTTGCATCGATACCTCTGCCTTCCTCCAACAATTCCACTTTTATTGTAGGACTCACTTCCACAATTCGGACAAGATTTAACCATAATAAATTACTATATCTATTTTGCATAAATATATCATTTTAGCATTTTACTTTCAAATGAGACTCTCAATTCGTAAAAACGAGGAAAGATTGACTGACATATTTGGCAATCACCTTTCGACAATTGGCGAAAAGAATAAATTAGCGATTTAAGAGAATATTGGAGATTTCGATCCTTCTTAGGAGTTACTCTTGCACAGGAACATCAATCGATAATTGTCTATAGAATTTGAATGAAATGAGACCGCTTAGATCGTACATGAACACCGTTTTCACAACGTTTTTGTTTGTTTTCATATTTATATCAATCCACGCTCAGGATTACTCAGGTATCACGAAAACCCACATGATTCAATCGAAAGTTTTTGATGCGGAGAGACAAGTGGATGTTTTCATTCCATCAGATTATGAGGAACGAAAAGATTCTTTGACTCTTCTTATTGTTTTTGATGCCCAGTTTGAGCCTTATTTTGATATGGTTGCAGATATGGCCTATTACTTATCCGCTATTGGTGAATTCGATGAAACCATTGTCGTAGGAATTCATACCTACCACCGTCCCAAAGAATTCACCCCTGTTCCTACCAATCCCAAGACGAGGGAAAACTGGGGAGAAACACCAATAGGGGAAGGACCGAAACTAGAAGCCTATCTCAAAACTGAGGTTATGCCTTTGGTCAATGAAAATTATCGGTGCGGGCCAATAACCATAGGAATTGGTCACTCACTGGGAGGGCTTTTTGTCACCAATGCCGCCTTTAACGGCAGTGAACTCTTCAATGGAGTAATTTCTATTAGTCCAAATATGGTTTATGATTACGGGCAGCCTGTTAATCGAATTGATTCCGTTCTAAAGAGCGATAATCATCCCAGAGTCTTTCACTACATGACAGCAGGTGATGTGGGCAGAATGGAAAATAGTTTTAGATCTGGTGCAGAAAAAGCGGATTCGATCTACCAAGCGAATCCAAGTGAAAAAGTTATTTGGCATTATGCCAAATACGAAGGGAAAAACCACAGTTTGACTCCAATGTATTCAATTGGAGATGGTTTGAGGGCCTTTTATAACTTTTGGAATATCAGCGATGCAACAGCGCTTCGATTCTTGGCAAATAATGAAAAGACCTTCGCCGAGCAAGTAGAAGAGCATTTGATTAAAAAGGAAGAGTGGCTGGGTAAACCCCTTCCTCCCCTATCCTCAACTGAGCTAAATGGCCTGGGTTATTTAGCGGCTAATGAAGATCGCTGGGACGAGGCGCTAACGATTTTCGAATATGCCATTGGACTTCACCCGGATGATGCTAATCTCTACGACAGTCGAGGTGAAGCTTTAGAAAATATGGAAAAGATCGAGGAAGCCCATAAAAGCTATAGCAAAGCGCTGAAGGTTTTGGCTGAAACCAAGGACAGTATTTCAGCTGAAGACTATGAGTATTATTTGGAGACCTTTACTGCCAATAAAGAACGGACCTCAAAGCTGAAATAAACGCATGGCTTCTCAAACAAGGGTATTACTAGCAGATGACCACGAACTGGTTCTTGACGGGATCAGCAGAATTGTGAGTGATATTGAGGGATTTGAAGTTGTTGGAAAAGCATCTAATGGTAAAGAAGCAATAGACCATATCGCCTTGGTACATCCCAATTTGGTTTTAATGGATGTAGATATGCCGGTTATGAACGGACTCGATGCCACCATGTATATCAAAAAACATCACCCCGAGATTAAAATAATCGTGATCACCATGCATGGCGATCCCGGCTTGATAAAGCGAATGACTGATATCGGTGCCGACGGTTTTCTCCTTAAAAATTCAGATTACGAAGAATTTGAAGACGCTTTGAATCGAGTCTCTAGCGGAAAAACCTACTTCAGCAGCGAAGCGGCCCGCGCGGTAATTACCGGTATGAACGTTACACCAGGCAATTTCACCGTATCCGAAAATACGATCGCCTACTCTACCCTTTCAGATCGGGAAAGAGAAATCCTAGGGCTTTTAGCTGAAGGCCTTTCCAATAAAGAAATCGGAGAGAAGCTATTCATTTCTCATCGCACGGTTGATACTCATCGAACCAATATTATGAAGAAGCTCGATGTACATAATATTGCCGAACTGGTTAAAATGGCGGTGAAAAACGGCTGGATCTGATTCATTGGAGCGTCGAATTCGCTTTTATTCTACTGAGGTGCTGTCATTCTAAACGTATCACCACTCACATTTTCGAATAAAATGAGCAAATACGGTAAATACCCTACCTAAATGGTGCAATTGCCGTATTTCTTCTCATTCAAGTCTTGACGTGCTTTGTATTGAACAAAGACACAGGACAATGACCAACATACCCCTTTCACGACGAATTACACCCAGGGAGTCAGATGTGCTCACATTATTGGCTAAAGGATATACCTCCAAGAAAATCGGGCTTATCCTGAACATCAGTTCAAAAACAGTCGATGCACATCGCTTGTCACTACGGCGAAAGCTGAAGGTGAGTACAACCACGGGGCTGATTCAGTATGCAATTAAACTCAACCTCATCCAATGAAAAAATTCGGCTTCATACTTTTTTGGATCCTTCTAACCCTTATCTGTCCTGCACAAGGGGTTAATATGGTCTATGAGAAATTCGATCCTACACCTAATGGAAAGGCGCTGCACTGCGACATTGACATACTGCCTGATGGTGAACGCTGTGTAATATCATCAGCAGGTTGGAGCGAACTGATAGTTGCTGATGTAGAGACGATGCAAGCAATTTCTACATATAAAGTTGGAAAGTGGAACGCCGGTTCGCGCATCGAAATTTCACCAAACGGCGAGTATGCGCTGTTAAAACAGCATTTCTACATCGATTTCGCACCTAATAAGGATCGAGAAGTTGAATTTGAAGTTGTAAATGTTTCCACGGGAGAAGTTAAACTCAAAATCAATGCTGCCCACGATGCCGGATTTCATCCCGATAGTGAAAGGCTCATTGTACTAGAAGGCGATGAAGTATACGCATATACCATAGACGGGAGCGAAAAGAAAACCCTATTTCCCGTTCCAGCCGCAACTAACTGTGCGGCAATTTCGCACGACGGCAAAATGATTGCAATCAGTCACCACCCCGAGGACGAGTACCTCGAAAACTATGTGACCAAAAAGAGACAGAAAAAGAATTTTAAACTCTATCAGAAGTATCGTCAATGTGTGTCGGTTTACGATGCCGAGACCTATGAAAAGCTCTACACGGTTGATGAGATGTTTGACATCCCATATATCCTGGAGTTCGGTCCTCGTAACGAATTCTTGATATGCTACTCCGTACCTCACACGAAAGTGGTGGCAAAGACGGGAATGCAGGGCACGCGTTACATTTCAAAGATCAATTCCGCTGACGGAAAAACAACATCAGTAGGCTTTGTCTCAAATGCGGTTTATGAGCCCGATTTTGAATTCAGTCATAATGGTGACTTCATTGCATTGGTAACGATAAATGCCAACCGACATCCTGAAGTATGGGTGGCTAATTACAATACAGGAGATATAGTTGGCAGGTACGAACTAGCCCAAAGAACATTCGGTGGTCACATGAAAGGTGAGTTTGTTCCCGATGCGGGCAGAGTTGGAGTCGCCTTCACTGCAGATGATAGTCATCTCCTATTCACCTATGGTTCACTTTTAGTCAAATGGAAAATACCCTATAAGTCATGAGAGCAAAACTCTTTCTAACCGCCCTACTCTTTTTGTTGATCGGGAATGCATTTGCCCAAAGAGAGGTAGTTGAAACAACTGACGAAGTCGTGGTTATGGCGATCAAAAACCTCGATGAATTGATGCAGGATGAAAAATTTCTGAAGGAACTAGCTAAAGAAGATGTTCACGGAACATACACGTTCAAAATAACCGTTAACGACAAAGGTCGGATCTCTTCGATGCGAGCGCTCAGCCGTTCTGAAGACGCATCAATTCCGGGACAAAACTTTCTAAACGATCTGGTTCGCAAGCACAAGTTTGATTTCAAAATCCCTAAAGGAAATTCACATCAATTTGAATACACATTCAACACTCCATAAATAACTGTAAAACAACACATCATGAAAACTAAACTCACCCTGATTCTAGCGCTCTTCTTCGTAGTCGCAATTAAGGCTCAAGAAGACATGCCCGTTATGTGGAGCACCAAACTAGATCATAAAATTGATTTCTACGGTTGCGATAACGTGGGAGATACAGGATACGGATATGCCGCATCCGACAAAGAAATATCTGTTTACGATAACGAAACGGGAAAAGTACTTTGGACTAAAAGTTTCAAAGAGGTAGGACCTCGACTGAAAAAAGTAGATGATATAATCGGTATTTGGGAAGCCAAAAAAATATTCCTTCTTGACCTTAAAATGGGTAAAGAGCAGGTGGCTGTCATCGACATGGTAACCGGTGAATTACTTTGGGATTCTGACCGATACAAACTACGTCAACGCGAAATGATCGCCTACATCTCCGAAGAGAATGGATTTATGTTCTCTTTTAAAAAGATGAATGTATTTGTGAATGCATCCAATGGTGAAGAACTCTGGAGCACGGCGAAATTCATCGGAACTGTTGGAAAATATTATTACAAAGACGGTTACTTGACTACCATCAATTTTGTGCCCTCGGGACTTGTGGCTATGTTCACGGGATTCAAAAATCAGATTGCAAAAATCAACATGAAAACCGGCGAACTGGCATGGGAGAACACCTACATTGGAAGAGCAGGAAGGAAGATTGTAACGGGCGAATTCATGTACGGGATTGATTTAATGGATAATAATATTGTCTTGCAGCTCAACGGATTACAACTTTACGATTACGAAACCGGTGCACAGCTTTGGAATGCTGCTTTCAACTACGAAATCCCTGTTGGCAAACCTGGAAATGCTAAATCTTTTGGAGTTTACGGAGCCCTTTCACCACCCGTGTTCACCGATACCCATGTCTACGTTTTAGACATGTCGGGAAAGAAAAAGCAGTTCATCAATAAGTATGAGAGAAAAACGGGAAGGCTTGTTTGGCAATCTCAAGAAATCTCAGGCGGAGCAAGAGTGGTTCCCAACATGTATGTAGTGGATAATAAGGTAATACTGCAGATTGGGGGTATCGTAGAGTGTCAGGGAGTATTCACTGAAAAAGATGCAGAAGGGAATATATCATATGTGAGCCGTGTTTATGACAAAAACATTAAACCGAATGGGGTGCAGGCATACAACGACGAAGACGGTAGACTAATTTGGGATTCTGAGAGGTTCAAAAAAGGAATTACAAACATGTACGTTCATGAGGACAATCTTATTGTTTCATCTGGTAAGGCACTTTATAGTATGAAACTTCACGGTGGTGATGTGAACTACGAAGTGGATGTGAAAAACGGAGGAGTGGGAAATGCAGTTTTGATTCTCGACCACGAGGACAAGATCGTAGTAGTTGGAGAAAAAGGTGTGTCAACCTTTAATGTGGCGACGGGAGAATTCATTGCTGCAAACAAGTACAAGAGGGCAAGTGTGATGGCATATCACGACAACACGTTGGTACTGGAAACTGATAAATCTGATGTTGCCGCTTTTGACGTTGCAGATAACTGCAAGTTTTGGGCCTACAACGCAAAGAAGAACTCAAGTAGTTCCCTAACGACAGATGGAGAACATCTTTACGTTTACGAGAAGAACACTGTAACAAGGTTACATACTCGACCCTAACTCATTGCTATGCGATGAACCAATCAATCTGCCCCGCCAAATGGCGGGGCTTTTTTATTCACGATTTTTTTGGGCTCGCCTGACAAATAGACCAATAGCAAATGAAATTCCGGATAATGCCAGATAAAAAGAAGGATTATCGAGAAGAGCAATGTCTCCAGGAACTTCAATTTCTCCTTGCCATAGAATTACGGTTCGAATCAAAAATGCAGTCGCCAGTGCATAAAAAAGAAAATATGTGCCTGTTACTTTCGGTCGCTCCGACATAATTCCATAAGCAGTTTCAGGGTCAAAAAGTTCTCAAAAATCAAAGATTTCAAAACACATAGTTAAAAAGTCGACGAAACAAGGTAGAGAGTGAAGCGGTTACAATTCTAATTTCGAGCAGAATAGCTCAATGGACTTACATCTTTTAGCCGATAATCTCACCAACCCTGCCCTTCTCTTCTTCTTTTTGGGCATAGTAGCGGTGCAATTGAAGAGTGACCTGGAAATTCCAGGTACCTCCTCAAAGTTCATTTCAATGTACCTCTTGCTTTCAATTGGTTTCAAAGGAGGGCAAGAACTATCGCACAGTGATTTCGACATGGAAATCCTTTATTCGCTATTGTTTGGAATCTTCCTGGCGCTCATTGTTCCCTTGTATTCCTACTTTATTCTGAGGCGGAAATTTGACGTTTCTAATTCCGGAGCAATAGCAGCGGCTTATGGCTCGGTTAGCGCCGTGACATTCGTGACGGCAATCTCCTTTTTGGAGCTGGAAAAAATTGACTTTGGTGGACACATGGTTGCAGTAATGGCTCTGATGGAAGCCCCGTCAATTATAATTGGAGTTTTGTTGATCGCGATATTCAATAAACAGGATAAGGAAAAACCGCCTTTGGGAATGGTGGTGAAGCATTCTGTCACTAACGGAAGTGTAATACTCATATTGGGAAGTCTGCTAATTGGCTATTTGGCCAGTGATGCACAAGCCGAAGGTATTAAGCCATTTACTACTGATATATTTAAAGGCTTTCTTGCGGTATTCTTGCTGGATATGGGGATTACAAGTGGAAGAGAATTATCCGCTTTCGCTAAAAAGGGTGGATTTGCCCTCTTGTTTGCCATTGTTGTACCCATAATCAACGGATGTACGGTAGCCGCTTTCACGGGTACTTTTAGTGATAGTGTAGGAAATCGATTACTTTTTGCGATTCTCGCTGCGTCGGCTTCATATATTGCGGTGCCCGCAGCTATGAGACTGGCAGCGCCGAAAGCCAACCCAAGCCTATATCTTCCGATGGCTTTGGCAATAACGTTTCCCTTCAACATCACCCTAGGGATGCCACTGTACTTATATATTGCACAAACGGTATAATCCTTTAAAGAAAAGGCTAAGCTAAATCAGCTACCAATTCGTAGCAGTGCTGTTGAGATTTGACCCACTCCATATTCGCATCAAAAAGGTAGTCTACCCAGGCCTCTTGAAGCAGATTTTCCTCAATTACAGCGCGAAATGATTTAATGGGGTTAACGGAAACGAGTGAATGCATCAAAACATCTCGCACTTCACCGTGATTCTTTAGCAGTGCGAAGTCTTTCATGACCTGATAGAACATATTGTGATCCATCATTTGGTAAATGGCAAATTCGCTTTCTCGTCCTGAAACATCGTCCAGCACTTCTTTCCAAGACCCAGAATCAATCAATGGATCTTTGAGATCAGGTAGAAAGTGAATGGTTCCTTTTGCTTTATGAATCCAGCATTCGACCCCGCATTGTAACCAATCAGCGATTTCGCGAACCATATTTTCGGAGAGTTTCACTCGTTCAAAATACACAACTCCATGAAAATAAAAAGCTTTCGGTTCTAAAATTCAGGATTTTAGTCTCTTCCGATGACCAGCGTTGCGGCTGATTTATTCTGAATTCCACTCAATTCAATCACATAAACTCCGGGAGCTAAATCTTCCACTTCCAGAATAACCGAATGCATTTGGTTCAAGGATTTTTCAAGCACTTTTCTTCCCGTCATGTCGAATACAGAGAGTTCTTCCACTTCAAAATTCGATTGGACAAAAACAACTTTATTGGCCGGGTTAGGATATATGGATACTTCACCAAGTGAATCTTCCTGTTCAGAAAAGCTGAAATCTTCTGGCGTTCCAATAGCCGACCCATCTGTGGTAAACTGGGAGTACTCAGAATACGGTGTAGCAATAAGTGGTGACATCTGACAAGCACAGATCACTCTCCATTCATAAGTTGTATTTGGCTGCAAAATCCCATTCCCCACAAAAAACTGGCTGGCATTAGGGCCTTGGATATCGGCAGAACTTGAACCGGGTGAGCCTACCGGAGATCCCGAAACTCTGCACCCGATAGAACCTGGAACAGGATCCCAAGACAGAAGCACGCCACCTGATTGAATTTCTGCGTTTAGATTTTGTGGTGCTTCAGAACAGGGTTCCGGCGCAGCACATTCATCGAACAATAGTTTTGCCTGGTCAAAGGCATCCAAGCCAATAACCTCCCCTATTATCCTTCCGGGAATATCATCAGCGGGTGGATGGATTCCTCCCCAAATTCTGGAGAGACCGGATTCATCAGCTGCATCGCGATAAGTTGCCCATTGCAATTCAACATCAACACTTGGACCGTCTTCGAATACCAAGAATTCGTTCTGTTCCGCAAGAAAAGTCCCTACCCCTCCAGGAAAAAACTCATCTCCCGTGAATGCCGTTAACACCTCTGCTGCAGCTCTGGAGAAGGTTGAATGTCCGGAAACATATCCGGCAAAAGGCGGTGTTACGAAAGAAGGTCTTTGATAGGGAACCCAGTTCTCGGCCAGAATCCAATCTACACCTGCCACATCGGTATCTACATTGTCGATAACCTTGTGTCCACGCCAAGCTTTAACCTTTATTTTGTTTACATTTTCGTCATTAGGTCCGGCCAGTGGGTCTCCTAGCTCGACTAATTCAATGTAGTCAGCTACTAAAGGAAGTCCGGCTGCATCATAGTTTGGCAGGCCCATATCTGAACTCTGACCTCGATCGGCCATGGCTCTAATCGCGGAAATCGGTCTGATGTAATCATACCACCCTTTAATAGACCACGCTGCGACTGCTGCATCGTGCATGGCAGAGCCCATTACGAAATATCCCTTCACATTCCATTCGGTTTCAGAAACGATCCCTCCATCTCCTTCAATATCATACACAACATCGGGATGATCTGTCACATAATTGAAAATATCTACCCAATGGCCGGGAGGCGTCTCAGAGTCAGGACCATCCGCCCAAAACTCAGCTAAAACCCGAGCATAATCAGCACGGGGCACCATATTTTCAGGATAAGGTTGACCGGTCGACGGGTTTATGGCATGTCCGGGGCTTTGCGTACCTCCGTCCATTTGGTTGTAAAACGTAGGGTGATCCGAAAACTCGGTTGGAAATGGTCCTCGATTTCCAATTGATCCTGGAGAAATATCCCACATTTCGCCATCATTCGGATCGAGTTGTGAAGACCAAAGAAGGGTGGTCAAAAAAGTCCATTGATAATTATCGGTATCCCCCGCAGCATTCTCATCCCATTGAGGTGGTGTTCCCGGATCGTTAAATACTCGGTAATCAAATCCATCTCGCTGGTACACGTTTGATGAATTTTGATCGAGAGCAAAGTTGAACACTTGGCCCCATTCAGGTGAAAGAAACTCTGGAGTTGCCCCGGGAATCTCATTTCCGCTTTGATCGATGAATATTTCCAGAATTAAGGGTTGCCAATGATTCATATCCACAATAAGCGGATTCCCGGGATCTTCAACGCTCAAAGGAGGGTTGATCGGTAAGTAAAACTGATTTTCATAAAGGCTTGCCTCATTTGAATTGTCTTGCATACCATATTCTATCACTTTTTGGCCGATGTAGTTACCCAGAGCCACCGCTGATCCACCGGAATAATCCTGCGTTGTAATAGATGCATCATATCCCAATGCATTCATGTGCTCATCGTAAGCTTGTTGCAATAAAATGGCGTTTGGTGCATTCTGAAATCGGTGAGAGAGTATTCGGTAACAAGCATAACTCAATGCTGTATCAACTGCTGAATCAGTGTTCACAGGAAGTTCGAATGGATCAAACGGGGTATTAAATCCGTTCACCTCTTGGCCGAGTAAATACGAACATCCTTGATTGTAGGTTGACCAAACATCCCACATGGCAATTCCGACATGGAATAAGTTCCGAGCATGTACGGTAGGACGAGCGAAATCTCTGCGGATAGATGCCAGAAGTAATTCATTCCATTGGCGAGCTACATCTAAATCTGTGCTCACAACAGGATAATCCGTTGGAGGTGAGCAATTCTCGTCAGGATTTGTAGGGCATGGATCACAGGCATCAGGAAGGCCGTCGCCATCAAAATCAGCCGCGTCCTGAATAAAATCGCATGAGTTATTCATTACGACATCATATCCTTCACATTTCCCGTTCACAAAATCGGGTAAGGCATCACCATTAATATCCAGAATAGCAATGTCATAACTGTTTGTTGCCCATGAATGGAATCCGGAGTTATACATCTGAGTGAAGATTCCTCCGTTGTTCTGAAGAATCTTCAACTCGCGCGAAGAATTACATGGAGGGATATCTACATCAACATCACTAACGATGATATCAAAATCCCCATCCAAGTCGAGGTCTGCGGCCTGAACGTTTCCCCCGAATCCGGAATTTCCATCAATCACATCTTCTCTAACGGTAGTTAAACTATTATCGGCTGTTGCTCCATTCACTAGAATCACATAATCCACTCCATCGTCAACTACAAAAACATCATTAAATCCGTTGTCGTCATAATCGCGAATGGTTATCATATATGGTGCAAATGGTGCAATATTTTGCCAGTTGGTAAAGTTTCCCGTACCGTCATTGAATAGCACGAATACCCCATTATCATTCCATGGGTCAACTGCAAATAGGGTTGAGACTTTCACGATATCAAGATCATCGTCCCCATCCATATCAACCAATTCTACAGAAGTACCAAAAGCTGAATTTCTCAGGTTTCCAAGTCTACTTTGACTTTCATTACTAAAGTTTCCCGATCCATCATTAACTAGAAGAAAATCTTTGGCTGCTCCCCCGCCTTGCTTGTAATTCACAAAATAAAGATCGGGGTGACCATCACCGGTTAAGTCTCCTGCTTCAACTGCACACATCAGGATAACATCTTCTGTCAATTCCGGCAATCTCGTATCACTTTGATCTTCAAACCCTAACCAGTTTCCGTCCAAGTCTTCACCAAGATTTGCGAAATACATGGGTTGTTGCTCAAAGGTATTTGCTATGACCAAATCCAACCATCCATCTTCATCCAAATCATGGGCTATGACGTGTCTTCCAAATGTAGGAGTCGAAATAAATTCAGAAGCAAAAGAAGAAGTCTCATCTACGAGAATTCCATTTTGATTCATTAGCAATAAGGCAGTCTTGGCTGGCTCAGAAGAACTGGAAAATGGCTCCTTTCTTACACAAACCACATCGGTAAACCCGTTTTGGTCAAAATCTCCAATCGCAAAATCCTTTTCTTCTGAGTCGGTATTAGCAACAGAAGAAAGCGTGAGCCTGTCCTCAGTTTCGACATCAAATGTCAACCAATCCTGGGCTTTTCCAGAAATAGTGAATAAGCAAATTAGTAACGGCGCTGTAAGCGCGGAGCGTAGAAAACCTCTCATAATTAGTACTGATTGGTGTTTCTCTTCATCCTACAGTATAGAACTCAGAGCACAAATAGGTTAAATAAAGCAGTAGGGAAGATAAAACAATTAGCAGTCAATTGAAAATCAATCTGATTCTCACTCTTTAAATCCTGCATTGTACTTGTCAATTGATTTTTTCAGTTCATCCGAAATCTCTTGTCGAAGTTTTTCCGGTTTCACTATTTCAACGTTAGAACCATAACTGAGAATCTGCATTTTTAACTCTTGAGTTAAGCACACATATAGTTCCACATCAACTTTTCCCGAACTCAGAACTGAAACCTTTTGGCTTTCATGAAGGGGTTGGCTTTCCACATAACGCGCAGTTAAGGGTTCAAATCGCAGAACGACTGATTGAGGCGCTTCGTCAATTGCCGTTATTCCAATGCTGTGCTTGAAGTACAAGTCAGAATTAAATTCGGTCAATCTATCAAATCGCTTCTGCGATAATTCTATTTCACCTACAATTCTATCCAATCCAAAAACTACGATAGCTTGCTTGGAAGGATTGTTGCCAATTACATACCATCGATTTCTGTATTCTCTTAGCAAATAAGGATGTAGATCGTAGTGTTTAGAAGGTTCACCCGAGAATTTTGCATACTCGAAACCTACCTGAGTTTTATCGCGAATAGCATCAAATAGTCGTTTCAGATGGTGGGATCCTCGGTATTCTGAAGGAGTTTCGAACTGGACGTAAGAATCAACTCTCTGATCATTGGAGGGTTGAAGACTTAACCGATCTATTATTTTATCAATAGCATCACCTGAAGACTTGAAGAGTTGAATACCTCGAAACTGAGAGAGTGTGTTTGCGGCAAGTTTAATTGCTTCGAGATCTTCAACGTTCAAGGGCAATTCATCGATGCTGTAATCAGGATCTTCGTAGAAATATCCTTTTTCAATTTTGCTGAAGGCTATAGGCGCATAATACCCCAAATTTGATTCGTTCCGCATGGCATAGAGATCCTTATCTATAGTGCTTAGAGAAATCCTATCACCATCAGAACCGTAAAGTTCTTCTTCGCAAGCTCGCCTTAAATCCTCTTTATTGGGGTATGGACGAAATTTGTTTGAAATGCATCTATCAATAATTCGATAGCGCAACAAGGCATATTTATTCGCGGGCATTCGAACTCTGTTTGCTTCAAAAATATCAACATATCGCGGCATCTTGTACTACTTTTGACGCAGATGCAATTTTTCGGCTACATCTTGGCGTATAGTGCCCTTTGGTTGATAACATGGATGCCCCTGAGGGTTCTTTTTATCCTTGGCGACCTCTTTTATTTTGTTGCTTATCGCGTATTCGGATACCGAAAAGATATAGTGAGGCAGAATCTTAGGAATTCGTTTCCCAAAAAATCCAGCGCTGAGTTAGTCAGAATTGAAAAGCAGTTCTACCGCCATTTGGGAGATAGCTTTATCGAATGGATGTATCCCTTGCACAGCAGCGCTTCTCAATTGAAAAGCAGATATGTTTTTAAGAACCCTGAGGTCTTAAGGGACCTTTATGATGAGGGAATTAGTGTGGCCGGAGTTCTTGGTCACTACGCAAATTGGGAATGGCTTTCACTATTGCCCTCAGTGATCGATCACAAAGTCTGGGCAATCCATAAACCACTGAAGAACAAGCATTTTAACGGTCTGATCAATGGACTACGTTCAAAGTACGGCGTCAACATGGTTACTACGAGAGAAAGTTTTAGAAAACTAAAGACTGAAAAAGACAAGGGTGAAATAACCTTGACGTATTTCTTGGCCGATCAAAGTCCGCAAGAGTCGAAAATCAAATACCGCACTCTTTTCTTGAACCAAGATACCCCAGTATACCTGGGAGCTGAGCAAATTGCCAAGAAACTGGAAATGGCTGTGGTTTTCTTCGACATCAGAAAAATCAGCAGGGGTCAATACGAAATTGAGTTTCAAGTACTTTCCAAGTTTCCGAAAGAGGAACCGAAATATGAGATTACTGAAAAACATGTGCGAGCCCTGGAACAAAGAATAATTGCTGAGCCGGAATGGTGGCTGTGGAGCCATAGAAGGTGGAAGCACGGAAGAAAAAATTGATTTGCATTTTCAGCCTTTATTCATGAACTTGAGCCCTTTCCAATCCGCTAAACCAATGAAGCACCGACTACTTTTCCTTTCATTCCTCTTGATTTCTGTTTTGACTTTTGGTCAACTTGTAGAAGAGACATACACATACGATGGAATTGACCGTTCCTTCTTTTTGTATCTACCCGATAATATTCAGCCTGGTGCTCCTCTTGTATTCGTTTTGCACGGTTACACGGGTAGTGCGTCTTCTACGATATCCTCTTACGGGATGAATGATATTGCAGATGCCAATGGTTTCGCAGTCTGTTATCCACAGGGTTCACAAGACCTGACCGGTACGAACTTTTGGAATATAAACTTCCCACTGGAGACTGTAGATGATGTAGGGTTCTTGTCTTCTCTGGCTCAAGACTTGACGAATTTCTTAGACTTAGATGCCAATTGCACTTATGTATGTGGAATGTCAAATGGTGGAATGATGAGTTACTATTTGGGCTGTGAAAGACCTGATGTTTTTAAGGCTTTCGCGTCAGTAACGGGAACCATTACAAGTAATTTCCTCGCTAATTGTATGGGAAATATTCCGGTTCCTTTCATGCAGATTCACGGAACGTTTGATCTAATCGTGCCTTATAATGGAAGTACGATTGCAGAAGATAATTTCGGTGAATTTTTGCCTGTGGAAGAAATCTTCAGGACATGGAATGACATTAACGACTGCCAATCCGTTGACTTCTTTTCAGTTCCCAATGCTCCTGTTCTTGATTTTTCATCAGTTTCAGGTGCTGAAGTTTCTGACTGTGATGGAAACCTCAAGGCTAAATTCTATCGTGTAGAAAATGGTGGACATACATGGCCAGGGTCACCTCAAATTCCATTTATCGATTTTCTTCAACCGACAAATCAAGACATCAATGCCAGTGAGGAGATATGGAATTTTTTCAGTTCCATCTGCGCACCGTCGGGCATTGCTGAATATGACGGCGATGTGTTGAACGAAGAAGTTGAATTGTATCCTAATCCGGGTTACGGAGCATTCTATCTAGATGTCCAAGGGATGTCAAACTCAACGGTTAATGTATTCTCAATTGATGGTAGACTTGTTCATCAGCAAATAGTAAACGAGGGACAGAACTACCTATCTCTATTTCATCTTGACAAGGGATTTTACCTAGCCAGAATTCAAGGCGACGAAGATCATGTGATCAAGTTCGTGATTGAATAAGAATGAATTAAATCCTATTCGGGAAAATTCTTTTTGAAAAAATTATCCAAGCGTTCTCTGAACAATGGAAAACCATTTAAGTCACCGTGGTGTCCTCCCGGAACGGTGAGCATCTCTGCATTGTCCTTAACGGCTTTGTACAGTTCAAAACCACTTCTGTAAGGAACAATTAAGTCTTTTGTACCGTGTGCAAGTAAGATGGGCGATTTGGCTCTTTTTAAATGGAGGTCATTTCTAAAAGTAAACTTCAGAAAGAGTTTGACAGGAATTATTTTGGTGTGGTAAGCAGCCACTGTGCTCAAGTTGTTAAAAGGTGTCTCAAGAATGATTCCACCGGGATTGGTTCTTGCGGAAAGCCAGGATGCCATTGCCGACCCTAGTGACCTTCCATACAAGCAAATCCGGTTTTCAGGGTACTCTTTTTTGAGATGGTCGTAACAAAGCAAAGCATCTTTGTATAGCTTCTTTTGCGAACGTTTTCCCCGACTCTTACCGTATCCTCTATAATCAGGCACAAAAACGTCAAATCCAAAAGACGTAAGCTCCTCCGCAATTGGCGCCCACCGATTTATGTGCCCCGTATTTCCGTGAAAATAAAGTATGCAACCTCTGGCTCCTTGTGATTTAATGTGAATTCCATGAATCCTTGCTCCATCTTCAGCTGTAAGGAACACCTCCTTGAAAGGAGAGCCCAATTCTATTTCTGAATCTCTTTTAAGTGTTCCCAGTGGAACAAAAATGAAACGTTCTTGAAATAGATAATAGAAAGTGCAGATACCCAAGTAAATGGCACAGACTATCAGAGGTATGGTATAGGTTAAGGTTGACACAACTAAAACAAAGGTCTTCGATTCGGGTTTAATTGCCAAAGACTATGCAATCATGAGTACTATCAAAACGCAAATTCCTCAGCAAACGATGACCTATGATGAATACATACGTAAAATTCATCTAATGGTTAGCCAACTTGAGACTTCCGGCCCAAATCAAACTGAAAGCTTGGTGAATTACACGAAACTCAATTACCACAGGATGACGCGTTTGAACAAGACGATTAAGCTTGATGATGAAATCACGGAGGTTATTAACGACTTTAAAGGCAATATGTTATGGGTGGTCATCACCGAAGCTTGGTGTGGAGATGCAGCTCAAAACCTTCCGTTTATAGCAAAGCTTGCTGAAAGTGCGGAAAACGTTGACTTACAAATGGTATGGAGGGATGAAAATATTGCCTACATAGATTCCCATTTAACGAATGGGTCAAGGAGTATCCCCAAATTGATTATTTATGATAAAGATACCTTGGAAGAAATCGCTGATTGGGGTCC
>CAZWQX010000039.1:732-26993 GCA_964635965.1 uncultured Cryomorphaceae bacterium | reverse complement strand
ATTGGATTCATACAGTGCGCATGCAGATTACGAAGAGATGATTCAATACCTCAATTGCCAGGAACCTCATCTGATCCGCAAACTTTTCCTGATCCATGGAAGGGATGAGGTGCGCAAGAATTTCAAATCACATCTGCACAACGCAGGTTTTCATCACATTGAGATTCCAGCTAAGGATGAAACCTTTGAACTAAATTAGCGGCCACTATGTGGAGAGAAATCGTTGCTTTGGTCACAAAGGACTTAAAAATGGAATGGCGTCAACGCCATGCCATCGGCGGAGTGTTTCTTTATATCATAGCTTCTGTTTTTGTTGCCTACTTGAGCTTTCGAAGGATTGTTGATGTTTCCACCTGGAATGCTCTTTTCTGGATAATAGTACTGTTTGCCGCATTTAATGGAGCGGCGCGAAGCTTCTCGTCAGAAAATTCAGGCCGCCGCATTTACCTTTTTACCCTGGCTTCCCCTCGTTCTGTCATTTTGAGTAAAATGATATTCAATGCCATCTTACTGGTTGTAATGGTTTCTACAGGTTTTGTGATTTACCTTTTGATGGTTGGTTCAGCACCGCTAATTGAAGCGGATTGGTATAGTTTAACGGGGGCAATTTTATTGGGTGCTCTGGGCTTGGCATTTAGCCTCACTTTAATCGCCGCGTTGGCTTCTCAAACGGACAATAACCTCGGGATGATGGCTATTCTTGGTCTGCCTGTTATCCTTCCCTTGTTGTTGGTTCTTATCCGGTTTTCTAAGAATGCCATTGACGGCATCGCTTGGTCAGTAAACTCCATTTACGCTTGGCAACTGGTCGCTTTGATCATCTTGTCAATTGGACTCTCATACATTCTTTTTCCGTACCTTTGGCGCGAATAATCGGCGGTGTAATTTATGTCAATTGCTTGGTGGAAGTGGCTTTCCGCACTTACCGTACTCACAACGATCATAGTAGGACTAAAAGCTCCGTTGGCACCTGGGATTGCCTCGGTGGGACCGGAGACTTTGGACTACGGAGCCACTTCGGTTACCGTGAGAGGTTACAACACGAATTTTCAAGACGCTGCACCTTCTGTACAGGTTTGGTTGCGAAATGGCGAGAGCTATTTCTGTCCTTATGAATTAGCGATTGTCGATAACACGACGCTTCGAGCAAGTTTCAGTGTTACGGGTCCAATTGAGAATGCATTCTTTGATATCTATGTCAATAATGACATAGATGGGACGGTGTATTTACCCGATGCCCTATTGCAAGGGGGTATAGAGGTTGCTTTAAACCCTGATAAGAAGGAAAATTGTCTTCAAGCGATTAGCATCATTGAGAAGCAAGGGTATGATTTTCCAAATCAGCCGATTTTGAATGAAACCATCAGAAATCTTCTCATCCATGTTCCGAGTTGGTTTGCAATGATATTTGTTATGCTTATATCGTTGATATACAGCATCATTCATCTCCGAAAGAATGACCTCCTTAGCGACATGAAGGCAGAAATGGCGGCGCATGTTGGGTTGTTATTCGCATTTATTGGTTTATTGACAGGAAGTATTTGGGCACGCTTCACTTGGGGCGCATGGTGGGTAAGCGATCCGAGATTGAACGGAGCTGCTCTCGGTGTGCTGGTTTATTTGGCTTATTTCATTTTGAAGTCATCTCTAAACGACAAAGAAAAATCGGCTCGAGTTGGAGCTGTCTACAACATATTTGCTTTTACCATGATGATTGTGTTTATCATGGTATTGCCAAGAATGACTGATTCACTTCATCCCGGAGTAGGTGGGAACCCGGCTTTTAGCCAATATGATTTAGATGATAATCTAAGGATGGTTTTTTATCCTGCCGTTCTTGGTTGGATTGGGATGGCAGTCTGGATATTTCAAGTAAAATGGCGTTTGAAAAGACTTCAAACACGGGAAATTTTTGGGGATGACATTTAAACATAAATACCTTTTTCTTGTCGTATTGGCGAGTGTTATGATTGGTTCTGTTTTCGGGCAAGCAGCAGGTGGTTCTTTCGAAGAAACCATGTATTCCGATGGCAAAATCAATGTTGTGATTGCAGTAATTGCAGGAGCATTCGTCCTTATTACGATTTATCTAATTTCCTTGGATAGGAAGTTGAAAAAGATTGAGGAGAGAGAAAACAGAGGATCGAAATGAAAAAGACACACATAGTTGCAATCATCATCATTGCCGTTTCAATAGCCTTTATTATTGGATCAGTCAGTGATTCCAGCTCATATGCGAATTTTGACGAGGCATTCGAGAACCCTGCCAAAGAATATCATGTCGTGGGAGAACTTGATCGTTCGGCCGAAATCGCATACAATCCTGAAATAAATCCAAATATCACGCGCTTTACCATGATCGATAAAAATGGTGAACGCCGTAAAGTGGTATTGAATAAGTCCAAGCCTCAGGATTTTGAGCGCTCAGAAAGCGTGGTTCTAATTGGCAAAGCCAATGGCGAAGAATTTCATGCAACGGAGATGTTGATGAAGTGTCCTTCTAAGTACAAGGAAGAAGGCAAATTCGAAATGGAAGAAACAGCCTCGAAATAATTCAAAACATGATTGAGTACGTTGGTGAACATGCTTTTATTGGCAGGTTCGGAGAAGTTTTGAGTGCGACATCATTGAGTGCTGCCTTTTTGGCCTTGGTAGCCTACTATTTTGCGCACAGAACAGGGAAGGTAGAGTTCAGGAATCTTGGAAGAATTGGTTTTAGGCTCCATTCGTTAGCCCTTGTCGGTACAGCGGTTACGCTTTTCATCATGCTATTCAACAAGTATTTTGAATACGACTATGTATGGAAGCATGCCAATAGAGATATGCCAATGCGATACATCTTCTCTTGTTTTTGGGAAGGCCAGGAGGGGAGCTTCATCCTGTGGAGCTTCTGGAACGCAATCATGGGTAATATTCTCTTGTTGACTGCGAGGAAATTTGAAAACCTGACGATGATGACGATCTCGGTATTTCAAATCTTATTGGGTAGCATGTTTTTGGGGATATATATTTTCGATTTCAAAATTGGGAATAGTCCATTTACGCTTATCCGTGAGCTTCCTGAGAACGTTGGATTGGCTTGGACCTTGGTGCCTGACTATTTGGAGAAGATCCCAAGTTTTGAAAACGGAAGAGGCTTAAACCCATTGCTGCAGAACTATTGGATGACGATTCATCCACCTACACTTTTCCTTGGGTATGCTTCTACACTTTTTCCTTTCTCTTTTGCCATTGCCGGACTTTGGTCGGGCAAATTGAAAGAATGGATTCGTCCCGCTATTCCATGGGCATTCTTTAGTGTATCGGTTCTTGGTACGGGTATTTTGATGGGAGGAGCTTGGGCTTATGAGGCCTTGAGTTTTGGCGGATTCTGGGCTTGGGATCCGGTCGAAAATGCCTCGCTGATTCCATGGCTCACATTGGTGGGTGCCGCCCACGTGATGGTGGTTAACCAAAGGAAGAATCGTTCTCAGTACACGGCGATTTTCCTCACACTTATAACTACCATTTTGGTGATGTATGCCTCCTTCCTGGTCCATTCAGGAGTTCTGGGCGATACTTCGGTACACTCCTTTACCGATAATGGCTTAATGCGCCAGCATCTATTCATCTTACTATTCTTAGTTGCTCTTTCTGCAGGTCTGATGTTGTTTGAGAAGCGGCTCAGGTTAGTCTATCTGGGAGGAATAGCAATTCTTGTCTTAGCCGGGGCTTTTTTGGAAGTGGAAGTAGCCGCGGTAGTTGCCTTTTTAGGGATGTCTTTTGTGATGCCCATTATTGCCTACAGAAAGTTCTTCGTGAAACCCGAAAAAGAAGAACCGCTCTGGAGTCGTGAGTTTTGGATATTCATCGGTTCAATGGTGCTTCTGTTGTCTGCAGGTCAAATCGCATTGGAAACGTCTAAACCGATCTGGAATATCTTGGCACAGCCGTTTGCAGGACCTTTAAATGATTTGCATTCACTCACTGGTTTGGACGCGTTGAAGTCACTGGCAGATGGTAAACTAGCTCCCAACAGCGATCGAATTAATCACTTCAATAAGTGGCAAATTCCATTTGCCTTTGTAATCACTTTTTTAATCGCATTCACTCAATTCCTGCGTTACGGCAAAGGACAGTTTAAGCCGTTTGCCAAGAAAATCCTCGGTAGTGTGATTGTGGCGCTGGTTATTACCCTGGGAGCAGCCACCCAACTAAGTTATGAAGGTGATGAGTTTGTTTTATTGATTCTCCTTTTCACGACTGTGTTTGCCGTTGTTGCCAACTTTGATTACATGGTTCGAATGCTCAAAGGGAAATTTGATGCATCAGGGGCAAGCGTGGCACATATTGGTTTTGGACTTGTTTTGCTAGGTGCGCTTATATCCACCTCTCGAAGCGAAAAGATTTCGGAGAATGCATCGAGATTTAATATTGAGCAACTCAGCGAAGACTTTAACAATTCCGAAGATATTCTCCTTTTCAAGGATGACACCATTAAGATGGGGTCGTATTTCGTTAGTTATAAGGAACGATCGAAAGAAGGAGTTAATCTGTATTACACTGTTGAGTATTTTGACCCTGAGCCTGTCACTTACCGCAAGGGAGATTATGTACTTGCCAGAGGTGTCATTTTCAGGGCGAAAGACTCTCACGTTCCCGGTGAGGATTTCATCCTCGATCAAAAGCTGCATTGGGATATGATAGTTGATCCAAGGGGTGTGATGCTCGATACGGTTCCCCAATGGTCGACCTTTAAGCCAGGGGAGAAACTTTTTGAGTTGGAGCCGAGAATTCAGTTGAATCCTGAATTCGGAAATGTTGCCGAACCATCCACCAAACGATACTGGAATAGAGATATTTACACCCATATTCGCTGGGCTGAATTGGAGGTAGATTCGGATGCAACCGGATTCAGATCTGCTCAAGAGATTAAGCTGGCGGTTGGTGACACGGCTTTAGTTGGGTCTAACACGGTTCGCTTGAATCAATTGTCCGTTGTTCAAGATGACGAACGCGAGAAGTATAGAATCGCCCCTAACGATTTAGCCGTCAAAGCGCGTATAGGAATCAAATCGCCTAAAGGAGAAGTGTATGAGGTAGAACCTTTGTACATACTTCGCGATTCAGTTCTTCCAATTCCCGATCCCGTAATTCAAGACGAGGTGGGAGTGAGAGTGAATTTTGACAAAATTGATCCTAAAACAGGCCAGCATACATTTCTTATTTCGGAGAAATTCACCAACCGAAAAGAATTCATTGTAATGCAGGCTATCCAATTCCCAATGATAAATATCTTGTGGATAGGTTGTATCATCATGTTTTTAGGAACAATGATGGCAGTAAGACATAGAATTAAGTTGGCTGGAAAAAGAAAAAGCTAATGGGTCAAATCGAATCAATTGCCTTTATCGGTGCAGGAAGAGTTGCTCACCAGTTGGCTCCTGCAATTGAGGATAAAGGGATCGACATTTCCGGTGTATTTGCCAGAAATCCTAAAGATGCCAAAAGACTAGCTGAAAGGGTTCATGCTCCTGTTATTGAAAGTCTGTCGCAAATTTTAAGTGCAGATTTGATACTGCTCACTGTTTCAGATGATGCTATCGCCGAGGTATCAGAGCAATTGAATCCTGCAACCAAAGGTATAGTTGCCCATACCTCAGGGGCTGTTCCGATGGAAGCAATCAGTGATAAATTGCGGAGGGCCGTATTTTATCCCTTACAGAGCTTTTCTGTAGATAAAAAAATTGTTTGGGAGAATGTTCCATTCTGCCTTGAGGCAGAGAACGACAAGGATCTTAACGCCTTGGGTTATCTGGCCGAATTGCTTTCGCAACGAATTCATGTACTTAGCAGCGAACAAAGAAAGAGTTTGCACTTAGCGGCCGTGTTTGCCAATAATTTTGCGAATCTGATGTTCGAACTATCCGAAGATCTTTTGCAATCTGCAGAAATCGATCGCTCCATTTTACACCCGCTAATCTTGGAAACCGCGAATAAAGTCTTAATGCAAACGGCGAAAGAGGCTCGAACAGGGCCTGCGGCGCGAGGAGACAAAAAAACGATCGACACACACCGAGAACTATTGGGCGAGGACAACGTTTATCGTGAAATTTACGATCGCCTCACTCAAGAGATTTATCGCCGAAGCCATGATCAAAAGTTATAAGGAACGCCTGTCAGAAATAACCACCATGATATTTGATATCGATGGGGTTTTCACCGATGGAATGGTTCACGTAATGCCTGACGGACAGCTATTGCGTAAGTTGAGTGTGAAGGACAGTTACGCTTTGCAATATGCTATAAAAAAAGGTGTTCGCATAGCTATCATAACCGGTGGCAACTCGATAGCGGTGCATGATAGCTTACAAAGACTCGGAGTAAAACACATTTTTTTGCAAAGCAAGAATAAAGAGAGAGTCTTTGATACCTTTGTCGCTAAACAAGGCATTACGTCAGCCGAAGTATTGTACATGGGAGATGACATTCCTGATTACCGAGTAATGGAAAAAGCGGGTATTGCAGTTTGTCCTGCTGATGCATCTGAGGAGATTAAAGGAATAAGCGACTATGTCTCGATTCGTGAAGGTGGCAAAGGGTGTGTGAGAGACATAATCGAACAGACCCTCAGAGTACAAGGAAAATGGTTCGATGATGATGCGCTTGAATGGTAGCAGCAGATGCATTCATTTTTGCAGTTTGTACGACTCACTAGACCTTTAAATCTAACGATCATTGCTTTGACAATGATCTTAATGAGGTATTTCGTTCTCAGGCCTTTGGTTGAGGTGAATGGTTATGAACTTCAAATGCCGGTTTTCGATTTTTTCCTTTTGATATTGAGCACCACCCTAATTGCGGCTGCAGGTAATATCATAAACGACTACTTTGATCAGCGGACTGATCGCGTCAACAAGCCAAAACACATTATCGTGGGGGTTCATGTGAAACGCAGAGTGGCCATGGTAGTGCATCAGTTTTTTAATCTTGTTGGCCTTTCGCTTGCCGTTTATTTAGCTATCAAAGTAGGAATGTGGAAGCTGAGCATAGTTAGCTTCTTTGCAGCGGCAAGTCTTTGGTTCTACAGCGTTCAATTCAAGCGAGAGCTTATAGTTGGAAATGTAATTATTGCCTTCCTGGCTGGGTTGGTTCCAATCCTGGTAGGGATTTATGAAATTCCTCTATTAATAGAAGCTTATGGAGAGGAGGTAGCTCAATACTTTCGATTGAGGAGACCGTTAGAAGATCCTTCCATTTACTTTAAGCTTCTCTTTTATTTTATTCTCGGATATGCAGTCTTTGCTTTTGCTCTCAATCTAATTCGCGAAATGCAAAAAGATATGGCCGATGTTAAAGGCGATATTCGAATAGGCGCTAAGACCGTACCCATAGTATACGGCATTCGCAATGCTAAAAAGGTAACGGCAGTTATGATCGTCTCTGTGATTTTTGCTTTGGTAATCTTACAGCAAAAGGTGGTTGATGATGCTTATTCGTTGGCCTACATGATGGTGGCAGTTATTCTGCCTCTGGTTGCAGGATTGTACGTAAACCACCGAGCAACAAAAAGACCTCAATTCGTCAAGGCCGGGAATTTCATGAAATTGGCCATGTTGGGAGGATTGTTGTACAGTATTGTCCACTACTACATTTACTATGCAAGCGAATTATCTTGATCTCCAAGGACGAAGAATCGTGCTTGCGTCAAAATCCCCGCGAAGACATGAGTTGATGAAAGGGCTGGGAATCCCTTTTGAGGTAAGAACGAAGGAAGTAGATGAATCCTTTTCCAGCGAATTAACGGGAAAGGAGATTCCAGAATTTTTGGCAGCAAAAAAAGCAGATGCGTTTCGACAAGAATTGACTGAGGAAGAAATTCTTATCACCTCGGATACAGTTGTTTGGCTCGGCGACCGAGTCTTTAACAAACCTCAGACCCGAAATGAAGCCGTAGAAATGATCACAGAATTATCGGGAAGAACCCATGAAGTGATAACGGCAATTTGTATTTCGTCAACGAAAAAACGCGTGGTTACCAGCGAGACGACCAAAGTTCATTTTGGTGAAATAGGCAAAGAAGCCATAAAATGGTATGTAGATAAGTATGAGCCAATGGATAAGGCCGGAGCCTACGGAATCCAGGAATGGATAGGTTATGTGGGAATTGACCGCATAGAAGGGTCATTCTATAATGTAATGGGATTTCCGACAAGACTATTCTATCTTGAATTGGCAAAATTCATCAATTCATGAAGTTAGATATACTTGCAATAGCAGCTCATCCTGATGATGTTGAATTAAGCGCAGCGGGAACGGTCATTCGATCGGTAGAGCAAGGAAAAAAGGTCGGAATTTTAGATTTAACCCGAGGGGAACTAGGTACTCGAGGTACCCCTGAGACCAGAGAATTAGAGGCAAAACGAGCTTCTGAGATAATGGGCATCGCCGTTCGCGATGTAGTTGGTTTACCCGATGGTTTTCTGAATAATGTGAGGGAACAACAATTGAAATTGATTCCATTTATTCGGAAATACCAACCCGATATCGTTTTGGCCAATGCACTAATGGACAGACATCCCGATCACGGTATGGGTGCCGCCCTTACCGGAAAATCGTGTTTTTTGAGCGGGCTCAGAGCAATTGAAACGAGCGATGAACAGGGAAACCCACAGCAGCCGTGGAGACCAAGAGCTATTTATCATTTCATCCAAGACCGTTACATGAAACCCGATTTTGTCGTTGATATTTCAGGGTACTGGTCAAAAAAGGAAGAAGCCATCAAGGCTTTTTCTTCTCAGTTTTTTGTTGGGAAAGAGGATAAAGAGCCTTCAACTCCCATTTCCACTCCTGAGTTTATGAAGTTTCTAGAAGCGCGATCCAGAGAATTTGGGAGGCAAATCAATGCTGAATTTGGGGAAGGTTTTGTTGCGGATAGAACTGTCGGAATTACCGATCTAAACTATCTGGTTTAGCGAAAACGTCTCACCTTCAATCGAAGTGAATTTCCGATTACCATTACATCGGATACTGCCATGGATAACGCGGCAATCATTGGATTAAGAAGACCAATGGAAGCTATGGGTATCGCAGTTACGTTGTAGAAGAATGCCCAAAAGAGATTTTGTTTTATCGTCCTGTAGGTGATCTCTGAAAGCTTAAAGGCATCGACTATTCCCATCATATCATCAGACCGCATGATCACAATACGCGCTGATTCGACAGCAAGCGATGTGGCTCCTCCGTGAGCAATTCCTACCTGAGCTTTTGCCATAGCCGGGCCATCGTTTATTCCATCTCCCACCATCGCGATGACTTGACTTTGGGACTGTTCCTCGATGTATTTCAGTTTTTCTTCAGGCGACATTGCCGACTCGTATTTTTCGATTCCCAATACTCGAGCAACTTCAGCAACTTTCTCTTCTCGATCTCCAGATATTAAAGTGACTTTGAGCCCTTTATTTTTGAGGTGCTTAATCATTTCAATCGCCCCTGTTTTTATCTCATCCGAGATATTGACGCGTGCAACTACTTGTTCATTCAATTTGAGAACCAGATCACTCTTACCTTTAGTGTCCTTGCCGAAGAAAACGGTTTCACCAGATTCCGTTTTACCAAACATTCCCTTACCGCGTTCCTCCTTAATGTGGAGAAGTATTTCACTCTCCGACTCTTCTAATTTTTTGGCAATCGATCTGGCAATAGGATGACTGGAGCTTGTTTCCAATGACTTGATCAGCGAAAAAGCGCGATCTCCCAATTCATTTTGAACAAAGTCAATTTTGAAGTTTCCCGTTGTTAGTGTTCCTGTTTTATCAAATAGAACATGCTGACAGTTTGCCAAACTTTCCAGCGTATTTCCACCTTTTATGAGGATTCCGTTTTTGGCCGCTTTTCCAACTCCCGCAACAACGGCAGTTGGCGTAGCCAACCCCATGGCGCAAGGGCAGGAGATTACCAGAACTGCGATGGCACGCATTAGGGACTCCGTTTCACCCAGATTCAACAAAAGGGTAGAGACCAAGAAAGTTACAAGCGCAATAAGCATGACAACGGGAACAAAAACCGAACTCACCTTATCCCCTAAAATTTGGATTTTGGGTTGCTCTGTTCGAGCTCGTTTTACCAGTTTTATGATGTTTTCGAGAGTCGAGTCTTTTACTTCCTTGATAGCTTCAATTCTACAATTGCCTTTGACACTTGTAGTTCCTGAGTAAACAACGTCTCCTGATTCTTTTAATACCCACTCGCTTTCTCCGGTGAGGGCAGATTCGTCAACTTCAATTGATCCCGAGACTACCATTCCATCTACGGGAAAAGCGTCACCTTCATTTATCTGGAGTTCATCACCAATTTTGACTGTTTTCGGATCGGTTTCAAAGATTTTTTCTTTTCCATTCAAACGCATCACTATCCTTGCAACCGATGATTGGAGCTTTGTAAGTTCGCCTAATTGCTCGGATGTTTTTTTGACGGCTCTATGTTCAATCACATTACCCAATAATACCAGAGTAATAATCATGGCTGAGGTCTCAAAAAACAGGTAACGGTGCAGCTCAGGTTCATTCCAATTGAGAACAGTTCCTACCAAACTGTATATGAATGCCGCGCTGGATCCGGTGAAGATCAAGACATCCATATTGGCCATCCGAGCGCGAATGCTCCCCCAAGCGCTTTTACCGAAATGGACCGCTCCTAAAAAAAATACAGGTGTAGCAAGGCAAATCTGAAATATGGGGTTGTTTAGAATCCAGTCTTTCGGAACAAACATGTGCAAGAAAAGCGGTATGGAGAACGCCAGGGAAAAGAGAAACTTCTTTTCCAATGAACTCATGCCTTTGCTAGTCACTTCAGAATCATCGACCACCGAATATCCCAGTTTTTCAATGGTTTCAACTGCAGATTCTTCTTTTTGGCCTTCGAGCAAACTAAAGGTCACTTCTCCATCTGAAAAACTCGCATGCGCGTTCTTAAACCCTGCGGCTGTGAGCGTTTTGCTTATACCTGCAGCACAATTGGTGCACGTCATGCCTTCTACACGTAGTGATACTTCTGTATCGCTCATGGTGTAAAATTAAGATATCCACCTGACGCATTTGTTAATATTTAACTCAAAAAATGTGAGTTTAATGAACAAAATGATAGTTTCGGCATTATATTTGCGAGTAAAATACGCAAAAGAAAATAATTACTATGCCCGCGTACCTTACGAACATTCGTATTGATGTTAGCGACAAGATTTTTCTGAAGGATCCTTGTTCGTCGGATTTGGGTAAAGAAATTCTGTCGAAAGGATTGGATATGATTGATGAACTCGGTCTGGAAAAGTTCACATTCAAGAAATTGGCATCAGAGGTCGGAACTACTGAAAGTGCCATATATCGATACTTTGAAAATAAACACAAACTGTTGCTCTACTACGTCTCGTGGTATTGGGGATGGTTAGAGTACAATCTTGCTTTCGGCACTGCGAACATCGAATCGAATTCAAAAAGACTCGAAATGGCGATAAAGATCATTACACGTGATCTTACGGAGATTAAAACCGCGCCTTTTGATTTAAACTGCCTTCAACACGTTATTATAGCTGAAGGAGCGAAAGCGTATTTGACCAAGGCGGTCGATAATGAGAACAAAGAGGGATTGTTCTCCCAGTTCAAAGATCTCTGTGAAAGGATATCCAAAATGATCTCAGATCTTGCCCCAAAATATCCTTACGCTCATTCTTTGGCTTCACTATTCATTGAATCGCATTTGGATCAACTCTACTTTACAGAGCATTTACCAGCTCTCAGCGATTTGAATGGAAGCGATAATACGCGTTTTCAATTTTATAAAAATCTCATTTTAAGCTCGATAGAAAAATGGCGGGTGTAGAATATAGTCATAGCAAACCCATAAAGAGACTTGGTAAACTTCTCCGCAGCGAGAGGAAGATCATTTACCTAATCCTCTTTTATGCGATAGTTAACGGTATCATCGTGTTGACCTTACCGTTGGGAATTCAGGCAATTTTGAATTTCATCCTTGGTGGTCGAGTTACTTCTTCCTGGGTTATTCTCATTGTAATTGTTGTAGTCGGTTTGATCATTTCAGGCTTGATACAAATTGCTCAATTAACTCTTACGGAGAAACTGCAGCAGCGGATTTTTGCGAAATCCTCATTTGAATTGGCGGTAAGAATTCCAAAGATCAAGGTTGAGGCCTTTCAAAATAGGTATGCTCCCGAGATGATGAATCAATTCTTTGATACCATCAATTTGCAGAAGGGGATTGCCAAGCTCTTGGTTGATTACCCGACAGCTGCGTTACAGGTGGTCTTTGGATTGATTCTTATCTCAATATATCACCCATTTTTCTTGTTCTTCTCGGTGATCGTAGTTTTCCTTCTTTGGCTTCTTTTCAGGTACACCGGGCCACAAGGGGTAGTCACCTCCTTGAAAGAATCGTCGAATAAGTATCAAGTGGCCCACTGGTTGGAAGAAGTCGCACGAACCATGGGAACCTTTAAGCTCGCGGGTATCACAGAATTACCTCTTCTAAAAGTAGATAAGCTGATAATGGGCTATCTATACTTCCGAAGAAAACACTTTGGCATTCTCATTACCCAGTTTAAGACCATGATTGCTTTCAAGGTAGTCACTACGGGAGCCTTATTAATTATGGGTAGCATTCTTTTGATTAATAACCAGATTAGCTTAGGGCAGTTCGTGGCAGCCGAAATCATCATCATTTTGATAATGAACTCAATTGAAAAGCTGATCGTTGGTCTTGAATCGGTGTACGACGTTTTGACCTCACTGGAAAAGTTGGGAGCTATTACTGATATGCCACTTGAAGAAGAAAAGGTCAAAAATCCAACTACTCTCAGAGAGGCCAAAGCTTTTGAGGTAGTCGGAGAGAATATTTCCTTTAAGTATCCGGGTACGGACAATGTCGTGATCGATAAGCTTTCATTTAAAATTGAGGCTGGGGAGAAGTTGGGCTTGGCAGGTACCCCTGGCGCAGGAAAAACAACCTTACTTCAACTCCTTACAGGTATTTATGAGGACTATTCAGGTAGAATAGCCTACAAGGGTCTTCCACTTTCCGCTCTCTGTCATGACGATTTAAGATTGGAGATAGGCGATAATATTTGGCAGGAGACCATTTTTAAAGGATCTGTTAGAGAGAATATTACTTTGGGTAAACACGGAGTGGATGATCGGATGGTCCTGGATGCTCTTGAGGCTGTCAGCGCCATAGACGGGCTAAATCAGTTGGAAGACGGATTGAATACGCTACTTTTTCCGGAAGGAGTTAAGATTCCTCGTTCCTTGAACAAAAAGATTATACTCGCCAGAAGTATTGTTTCTCAACCTAAGCTCCTTTTGATGGAGCTTGAGACTGATTTCATGATCAAGAAGGAACAGGATAAGTTTTATGATTATCTGCTTTCCAAGCCTTGGACGGTAATTGCCGTTTCGGATGATACTGAGTTCTTGGAAAGAGCCGACCGCATCTTTTTTATGGATAAAGGCGAAATCAAAATTGAAGGTCAATTAAACGAATTAAAAAGCTCTGATTATGTTGAATATATCAGATAATAATATCGAAGAGTCGAAGTATCGCGACGGGTTCTCTAGTTTGATGGCCGTCGCTGATCGCGATAAGCCGGTTAAGAAGCTGAAGATTTTTATCTACACTTCGATCGGGTTTATTCTTTTCCTATTTCTTCCTTGGACCCAGAACGTTAGAGCGCCTGGTAATCTTACCACACTTTATCCCGAACAGCGCCCTCAATCAGTTCAAAATGTAATTCCCGGAAGGATTGAAAAGTGGTTTGTTCGTGAAGGGAATTTCGTGAACAAAGGAGATACCATCGTACAAATCTCGGAAGTGAAAGACAGCTATTTTGATCCAAAACTGATCGAAAGAACCCAGACGCAAATCGACAACAAGAAAAGCGCCGCTGTTAATTACAACGAGAAAGCCGATAACCTTTCGGATCAGATTAGCGCCTTGGAACAGAATAGAGTGAACAAGCTTGAACAAGCTGAGAACAAGTTGATCCAAGCTCAACTTAAGGTGACTTCTGATAGCATTGATTTTGAAGCAGCAAAAGTTGACTTTCTTATTGCTCAAAACCGTCTAACAAGGATGGAAGGACTTTTTGATCAAGGTTTGAGATCCTTGACTGACCTTGAAAGCAGAAAATTAAAGGTTCAAGAAACACAGGCCAAGTCGGTAAGCGCAGAGAACAAACTACTGGCGTCTCGAAATGAGCAGATCAATGCCAGAATTGAACTCGACGCAATTAATAATGACTATGCGGAGAAGTTGAGTAAGGCTCGTTCCGATCGTAATTCCGCGCTTTCGACGTTTTACGATACACAAGCTCAGGTAGCAAAAATGGAGAATCAGCTTTCCAATTATGAGGTGCGTCAGAGCAATTATTTCATCACGGCACCCCAATCGGGATATGTGACCCAAGCAATTTCAGTTGGTTTAGGAGAAAACATTAAGGAAGGTCAGGATATCGTAAGTATAATGCCTGCGACTTATGACTTTGCCGTTGAGTTATACATAGAGCCCGTTGACTTCCCATTGCTCCGAATAGGTAGCGACGTTCGGTTGATTTTTGACGGTTGGCCTGCTATTGTATTCTCCGGATGGCCACAATTGAGTAATGGTACGTTTGGAGGGGAAATTTTGGCAATCGATAATTTTATTTCTCCAAATGGAAAATACCGAATTCTCGTCGTGCCTGACGAAGAGGAAATTCCTTGGCCTGATGACCTCAGGGTTGGTACCGGATCTGATGGGATTCTGCTACTTAAAGACGTACCCCTGTGGTATGAGCTATGGCGACAGCTAAATGGGTTCCCGCCCGATTACTACATAAATGTAAACGGGGGAGCAGACAGTAAAGAAGGAAAAGAAAAGAAATGAGGAAATCACTCTTTTTCCTTGCTATAGTATTCTTTCAATCGATTGGGTTACTGGCTCAAGAGACTCCTGATAGTCTCAATGTCGAGATGGACGACTATGCCTATGTAGTTCCTTCGGACACGATGCTAGCTATGTTAACAGATAGTGTTCTCGATTACGAAGAATTCATTTATTGGGTGCGAATGAACCATCCCGTTGCGAAGATTGCCGATCTCGAAGTAGAAATGGCAAGAAGGGAGCTGCGGCAGTCGAGAGGTGGTTTCGACCCTATGCTTTACGGTAATTATAGATCAAAAGACTATAAGGAGACAGAGTATTACGATGCGCTACAAGCGGGGGTTGAAATACCCACTTGGATGGGTGTATCCGTCCAAGCGGGATACGAAGAAAATCGCGGAGCATTTCTCAATCCTGAGGCTACTGTTCCCGAGACGGGATTAATCAATGCAGGATTAACGGCCCAAATTGGTTCAGGTCTTTTGATGGATGACCGCCGAGCCGCATTGAGACAAGCCCAGATAGGTATTGAGATTGGTGAAAACCAACGTCAGATCATTGCGAATCAGCTTTATTTAGAAGCCACCACGGCATATTTCAACTGGTCATTCGCACTTCAGCGTTTAGATATCGCAGAGGAAGCTCTTGAGCTTGCAAATATTCGATACGAGGGTGTTCGTGAGAGCTTTTTCTTAGGGGATGAACCCGCAATTGATACAGTTGAAGCCTACACACAGGTTTTATCCCGACTGTTCAACCTTTATGAGGCTCAGAACTTTTATGTTGAAGCTATCAATTTTGCTTCGATCTACCTCTGGGACGAAGAGTCTAATCCCGTTCTTCTCCCACCTGAAATCAGGCCAATACGCCCTGAAGATTTTCCGTCGGAGAACATCGTTGTTCCTATGACCATATCCATTACCCATCCGGAAGTGTTGAAGCTTCTTTTTAAGAGAGAGGTTCTTGATATTGATCGACGCTTAGCTGCGGAATATTTAAGGCCCAAGATTGAGTTGAAATATAATTTCTTATCGGAGAATGCCTTTTCCAATGATGTCGACGATACATTTTTTGAGAATACCAGGTTCTTTGAGAACGATTACAATTTTGGTGCGAAGGTTACATTTCCGCTATTCTTGAGGGAGGCTCGTGGGAAGGTTGGTTTAACCAAGATCAAGATTGACATGACCGAGCGCGAAGTAGAGAATAAGAGAGCTCAACTCGATGCGAAACTTACCTCTGGCTTGGTTAAACTGCAGAATCTGAGGGAACAGATTCAGATATTCCGACAAAACGTTGGTCTTTTTGAGGTCCTTTTGAATGGGGAGCGAGAGCTTTTCAGAATAGGAGAGAGTAGCCTCTTTTTGATTAACGCCAGGGAAACCAAACTCATTGAATCTCGAGTAAAGTTGTTTGAGCTTATCGCAAAAGAGAAAGTATTAGCAGCTGAAATTCGCACGGTGGGCGGTTTGGGCTTCCCGAACCAATAATTTTGGTTTAAGTTTTCAGGAAATGTAGGAAATAGTTAATTTTGCAGCCCTTATTACGGTGGTTGTAGCTCAGTTGGTTAGAGCATCGGATTGTGGTTCCGAGGGCCGTGGGTTCGAATCCCATCTTCCACCCCAATTACTCTAATACCCGCAGGGGGCGCGGAATGCAGACCGTGCCCCCGGTAGGCGGGACAATTACGGGACAGTTTCGGGACAGTAGAAGGTCACAGTCTCATAAAGCGTTGGCTCTATGAGAACTATTATGAATTACCGTGACCCTTCGGGGAACATCATTCGATTCATTCCCGCCCGACTTACTGAGGGTAAAAAGGAATGGTTTGTGTACTTCTACGCTGAGGATCCCCTTACGGGAGATCTCAAAAGAAAGCGCATAAAGATCAACCGCATCCCAACCGTACGGGAAAAACGGCGCTACGCTCGCGAACTCTGCGAGCAGATCAACGCCAAACTCCGGCAAGGATGGTCGCCCTGGGTAGATCCCGTCGCTCCCAAGGGTAACACTCCACTAATCGAGGCGATTGAGATTTATCTCCGCAGGAAGAAGGCGGAAGGTCTTCGGCCTGATAGCATTAAGAGCTACCGATCGAAATGCAAACAGCTACGGGAATGGCTTATTGCTAAAGACCGAGCTTCTGTGGTTTCGGCCAACTTCTCCGTATACCTGGCGCGCGAATTCATGGAAGACCTGATCGACTCCGGGCGCGGACCCAATACTTATAACAACATGCTCACTTTCGGGAAGGCACTTTTCAATTGGCTCAAAGATCATCAGTACGTGGCCACTGTGCCTTTTGATTCGATAAAGAAGCTCAAGGAAGGACCCAAGCGGCGGGAGGTCATTCCTGCCGACTGGCGTAAGCGGATCTACGATTACCTGGAGGAACACAACCGCGGTTTTCTGTATAGCTGCCTCTTTCAATTTTACGGACAGCTGCGCCCCAGTGAGCAGATCAGGATGAACGTTGGCGACATCGACCTCGAGGCGCGGCTGATCCACGTGCCGGCTCATGCTGCCAAGAGCGGGCAAGAACGAACGGTCACTATGCCCGAGGTATTGGCCGAGCGATTGCGGGAAATTGATTGGCGGGCATTGGATCCGAAAGCTCCGCTTATGGGAGAGCACTTTACTATTGGCGGCAAGCGGTGGACGCACGTAAAGCGGTGGTGGAATGCCTGGGATAACATGAGGAAGGCCATTAACCTACCGCGGGAGTATCAGTTCTACAGCCTCCGCGATTCGGGTATTGTTTATCTACTGGAATGCAATGTGCCCATTAACCAAGTGATGAGGCAGGCAGGACACAGCGATTTGAGCATCACTTCAAGGTATGTGAAGCATGCGAATAAAAGCGCTAATGAATTAATTACTCGACTGGGAGAAGGGTTTTCTCAGGGTGATTTATAATTCTTCTTTCGGCTTGAGATCTGACTCTGAAAGCTTTTTGGTGATGTTATATCTTAATTCACGAATATCCTTTCTAATCTCTTGATTTTCATAATTTACTTTTAGGTTGTCAAAATAGGATTCAAGCGTCACATCCAATTGTAAGAGTATGTCTCGAAGTTCTGAAGAAGTGATTTTTGGAATACATACATCAATCAAATTATCTTTTACGGTAGCTCTATTAGCTGTAATGGTTCCCTCCGAATAAAATTTAAAAGCAAGAAGGTGGTCAATCGTTGCCCTTTTGTAGTCATTCTCCCTTAAATATTGATTTCCCTGAAGATGGTGTCCCATACCTTGAAGCATAGTGCTCTCTTTTCCAATCTTCACTTCGATGGACTTAAGTTCTTTGTTGAACTCTTTGCGTATTTTCATCCTAAGATCTTTTTCTAATTTCTTGATCTCCTTCTTATTCTCGTCTTTTAGTTCATTCTCTCTTAATTTAAGAGTGCGCTTTTGAAGGATGTGAAAAAGTATAGGCACTACTATTCCGCAAATGGTGATGATAACACCACCGGTGATTAATAGCTTGTGCCATGCTGAATCATAGAACTGGCCTATTTGATTGATCAATTCAATTTTTTCCATTTGTAGTATTTGGTTTAGTCAAAAGGAAAACTCTGAAGCTCCCGAGATCCGTCCCTCATATCAATAAGTCCGGTAATGCTTATCCCGATTGCAGCGAAAAAACCAACACCGCCAACTACGATTGCCAGCGTCTCATCATAATCTAACATGACGGAGGTAAGTGCCGTACTCAGAATTGTCAATCCGAGCGCAGCAAACTGCCGGTTAATCCCCCGCTCGAGTAGCTTACCCGCAGAGTAGATGTGGTTCTTTTGCTTTTCGGTTACACCTTTAGCCATCGTCTCCGACATCTCGGTCTGAGGACTTTTCATGATCGATTCGGTGGTGTCTGTCTGAGCCGATAAGCTAATACCGGCGCATACCAGAATGGTTAAGAGACATAGTTTCATCGTGCCGTGAATTTCGTTGCACGATGAAAATAATGTTTTTTGGGTTTAGTTCTGCGTAATCCTCACTCTAGATGTTCCTCGCTCGAGGCGCTCATTGAATTCTTCTTGGTCGCGCTGGGTTAATACTACTCTCTTATTTCCTTGAGCCGCCATCGTTCTTTCCAGGCTGTCGAGCTTAGCAAGTAACGGCGTCAAGTCTATACTGCCTCCCTGAACGCCTTGCCCGGAAGCCAATTGCTGTTGGCTTTGGGTGTAGGTAAGTCCGTCGTTAATGGCCGAGAAGCTCGGTTGCGGGGTGGGCTTGCTGAAGGCATTGGCGGCGAGGATCTGCTGGGTAAGGTCGGCGGGGATCACCGACGATCCCAGAGGGAGGTTTACCTGCTCGCGGCCCTGATCGCCTACGATGGCGGAGCCGCCAAAGAAGGCGGTACCTTCGGCAAAGGCGGGGGGTGGAGGTAGGTCAATTGGAGGAATGAGGCTATCAAACAAAGCGCTTACAGCGGCTCCCGCCAATGCTCCGGTTATGATTCCCGCAGGGCCGAGTGTTATCAATTGCTCGGCCAACACCTTAGCAATGGCGGCGTTTATTTGTTCTTTAATTACACCGCGCAGCGTTTGCATGATGGAAACCGCTGCCTCGTATTCATTTCTCGCATTTTCAGCCGTAGCTGACCCGCGCATAAAGGCGCTTTCTACGGCTGCCATGGCTGCTTGCTGTTGCACCTCTGCTTCACGCTTGGCCCTGTCTTCATTAGCCTTCGCTATTTTATCTTTTTGCTGTTGCTCTTTTTCGCGTGCGGCCATTTTCATTTCCATGAGCTGGATCTCCGTTTGAGCCATTTCGCGTTCAATCGAAACGGTTTCTTCTCCGAATCGTTGTGCTGCCTCTTTTTGCATCAGCAAATAGGTGAGCTTAATGCCGAGCATTTCTTCCTCAAATAGTTCGGCTTCTATCAATTGTTCGGCTCTGTGTTGCTCTAAATACAACGCCTCTTGCTCCATGGCCATGCGTATGGCTTCGGTGGCTTTTTCGTAGGCAGATTTTCCCGTTGTAGTGCCGGTAGTGGTGGTGGTAGTGGTGGTGCCTCCGTCGGGATTGGTCTCAGATCCTGTGTCGCCCAGTGTTGCAGATCCGGTTCTGAGCCTGTCGGCCATTCTTTGAATCTTGGCCAACTCTTGGTTGTATTCGTTCTCAATGGCCAGGCGTTCATCTTGAAGCTGCCGATACTCCTTCATTCGCTGCATGAACGATGTTAAGGCCGACTGGCTCAATCCGCCCAATCCGTTTTTTTCTAACTGGCCTTGAATGAACATAACCTTTTTTACATGGCTTTCGCCCGAGGCCTGTACGTTGTTGTAAAATTCTTCAATCTGGTCCTGTCGCCTCAGGAATAGATCGCGCTGCTTGTCTGTTGCGTCTTCGAGCAGTTCAATGCGTGCGTCTTCAACCTCTTGCAGTTTTTCATCCTCTTCGGCGGTGGCATCGGTCAGTCGGGAGCCTATCTCGTCCAGGTCTTCTTGCTTGTTGGCTAAAAATATCTTCTTGGCGTATTCTGAGTTGATTTTACGCAGCAAGTCAAGCAGCTCTCGGTTTGATACAGATTCTTCATCGATGAATTCAGTAAAGGCCGGGTATTCTGCTTTGAGCTGTTTGATCTTGTCAATCCGCTCCTGGCTTCCTTGATTGAGGCGAACAATTTCGAAGATTAATGAATTCGCGGCTCTTTGCTGGTCCTTCAGTTCTTTGTCTACCGGCAGTTCAATAATGTCTTTGAACCAACTCACGGTCTGACCGATAGCCTTATTGAGGCCCGAGCTTACCCAAATGGCACTAAGGCGCTTACCGATTTTGGCCAGATCTCCAGCCAGGTTGTTGTTCTTAATGTTGAATTCATTGGTGAGCGAAATTCCCTCTTCAAAGGCGCGATTGGCCAATCGTTGTTGCTCCCTGAGGTTTTTGGTGTTGGATGCCAGGGCACTCATTACCTGTATGGCGCGCGATCCGTCAAGACCGAGCTCGTCAAATTTTTGAGTCAGCACCCCGAGGCCTTCGTTGTTTCCGTTGAGGCCATCGAGAAAGGTGATGAATGCTTCGTTGGCGTCAGTCTCCAGTAGGTTGGTGAATTCTTGCACGCCCACACCCGCTATCTTGGCATACGTGGCGGTGTCGTCATACATTCCCACTATGGCCTGATTGATGGCCGTGGCGCTGGTTTCCGTTCGTTGGCCGATACTATCCAGGGTGGCCCCGTAGGCCGCAATCTCATCAATCGTTATTCCGGCTTGGGTAGAAATACCCGCCAGGCGCGAAGTGAAATCTACGATGGAGGCCTCAGCCGCTTCGCTATTGGCTCCCAGCTCGTTAATCACGGAGCCGATCTTGAGCATGCCTTGTTCATAGCCGAAGAGTTCGGACGATTTAAAGAGGTTGTTGAGCTTACCTATTTGGCGGATGGCATCCTCACCGAGATCTTCACCGAGTGATACATTGATTTGGTCGGCGGCTTTAACGAATCCGGTAATATTGCTTACTCCGGTAATTCCCAACTTACCTGCATCTCGAGCCAGTTCGAGTAGTCTTTTGCGGGGTGTTCGGGTGTCGATCAGCTTGAGCTGACCGTTCAGGGCGGCCATGCCTTCTTCGGTAAGTCCCGTTGTTTTCCGCACATCGGCAAATGAATCCGATAATTCGGCGTTGCGCTGAATGAGGTCAGGAATGAAGTTGGTGATTTTTTGAAAGGCGGCGAGTAGCACATTACCTCCGACCACTCCCATGGCCACACCTTTAAACGTGTCCCAACTCTTGCTTACGCCTCTTACTTTTTGGCGGTGATCATCCAGTATTTTCCCGTATCCGCGTAGCTGCTTCAGCTTTTGGTTATACTCTTGCTGCGAGAGTTCACCGCGGTTTATCTCGGCGCTTAGGCGGAGGTATTTCTGCCGTATCTCGCTTAGGGTCTTCCCTGCTTGCTGACCGTTAATGTAGAGGTTGATCAGCCTGTTTTCCGTTGCGCTTGCCATGTTTTAGTTTGCAGTATTCAGTATGCAGTATTCAGTTTGAGTGCTGATAAAGCAATGATGGCAGAAAGCGAGGGGGATTAAAAGGACACGACTACGCCAAGGCTTCGTCGTGCGAAGCACATTCAGTGAGCAGTTGTCTTTTAGCAGTTGTCAGATAAGGTAAAGAGTGTGGTGTAATTAGATTCGGTATCGGTCTTTGAGGGTGCCTTTGAATTGGTCGTCTATGAGGTCAACGAAGTCATCGCCTTTGATTTGGGCGAGGTCGTCGGCGAGTTTTGGAGTGGTGTCTTGAAAGGCTTTGGATATCCAGGGGGCTGGTGTGCGTTCTTTCTCGGAATCGCCCGAGCTGGCTTTTCGCCCTCCGGGCCAGCCACGACCTGCGCCGTGTTCGCGGATTATTCCGTAGCGATAGGTGCGCAGGCTTATGCGGTTGATCAGGCCATCGCGCTTTTTGGAGCGTTGACCTACGTGTCGGCGCATCTCACCCGTATCATCGGCACCCATGGCGGTGATGTTTTTCTTGGCGTTGCGAGAGAGCCGTCGGGCGGCGTTCTTGATAACCCGATTGGCTTCGGCGGTGCGGTACCAGAATAAGTTGGGGTTGAAGGGCATTGCTGCGCAGTATTAAGTATTCGGTATTTGGTCAGTTGATTATTTTCAAATTTGCGCGAAAGGGAAGAGCGTGGAAAGGACAGAATTAAACGGTGGGTGCGGCGTCCTTATAGGGGTGATCTATCGGTAATTTGGCGGTGAGTAAATATTTGTGAGCTAAATACCCCTCAATTTGCTGTCTGACGTCGGTTAATACCTCGCCATCAACAATAATCGTTTCGGCTATTAAGCCGTTCATGTAAACCCCGTTAAAATATCCGCCACCCCAATAGAATACTGATGAAGTGCCAACACGAGAAAACGGGTTCACATTGCCAAGTAATTCGCCATCTATATAAACATCAGAATCGTTGTTTTCATAATAAAACTGGCCGATATAGGTTTCGGAGTTGTTAATAGGGCCTACTAAATTATTTGAGTTGTCGTCTGCTACAATTGCCACCTTACCGTTAAAATAACGCGCGCCAAACCTGTTTCCGGGTTCACCTTCATGGAGATAAACATTTCCGCCCGCAAATTGGAAAACATGAAAAACGGTAAAGCTTTCTAATCCGAATGGATCAATTTTTTTTCGTCTTGCTGTTCCATTAAAAGATGCCGCCGGTTTTCCGTTGATTGCGGATGCGTCAAATACCGGGTTACTATCTGTTGAGTAAGTGGTTAAATGATTTTCATTTCCTGATAAATCATTGACTTGTGTAATATCGGAGCCACTTATTTCAACTCCATCAGCATCACCAATGGAGAACCACGCGAATTTGATCATATTGGCAGGTGTCCAGAGCACCGGCTCAGAATCTTCAATCTCATTAACAATACTGATATCAACGGTTTTCACCTTCCTCGCTTCAATTTCCATCAGGCCGTTGCCGCCTGATACTTCGGCGGTTTTGATGGGGATTACGGGCACGTGGCCGAGGAGGAAAATTTTGGCAAAGTTGATGAGCTGCTTATTCTCGGGCGGGAAGCGAAAGTAGTTGCGGGTGATCTCTTCCAGCACGAGGCACTCCAAGGTGCGCTTCCAGTTGAGTTGGTAAATGGATTGCCAAAGCATGTCGCCCGTGAGGACGGCGGTGCCGGCATTGTTGAGCTTGGTGGTGGTAGCGAGGGGGTAGCCGCCCGTAAGGGTGGCGTCATAGCCCACCCAGTATAGTACTTGAAAAGGCAGGGGCGATCCTCCCGGTTTGAACATGGTGCTTTGCCCTGCTCCTGAAAATACCGGCATGAGGGCAACCTGTCGGTCTTGGTTGCAAACCAAGGCCATTTTTACGGGCCCCAGTGCGGGCTTTATCTCGTACAGCTGATCACCCTCTTGCTCTTCTTCAATAAGCAGATCGGGATAGTTACTGCCTTTTCGCTCCCAGTGAAAGATGCGGGCACGTTCGTTCAGTACTGAAACATACCAGGCATTCTGGTTTTGCACGAGTACGGCTTGCTCGGCACCGGTAGGCGGAACGAGGTCAAGGTAGTTTGCCACCGGTTCAAGTTGCTCGTAAGTAGCGTCGGGCTCCCATGCGTCATCGGGAAGTTCTTCGTAATTTATGGCATAGCGCTTCTTGGGCTTCTGCTCGATGCGCTTCTTTACAACGGCATAGTCAGATAACTCTGCTTCGCGTCGCCCTGATTTGATTACGTTTTCGGCGTAATCCAAGTATAAAATTCGGCTTTTTGTGTCCCAGGTTACGAAAAGGTTCTTCCACATTTTAACCGCCAACAGAAATTGGCCTGCCGTCATGTCGGGCACGTGGTTTTTGAAGTCTACGTCGCCAAGAAAAACATTCAGGTCGTCTTTCTCCAGGTGGGTGATCTCGAGCTCGGCGTAGAGAATTTCAAATTGGCCGGTTACCGTTTCGGTTGTAATCAAGTACACATCGTCTTCAAAAGCCAGGTCTACATCGATCTCTACATCTGTATCATAGGTTTCTTCGGGGGCAATGAAAGGATCTTCGCTGTTATTCCAGTATTGATCGCCTGAGAGGTCTGATCGCCTCAGGGCCATGGTGAGGCGATCGTCTACAGTGTTGTTATTGCGCCAGGTTACCCGCAGCCTTATTCGGTGCCATCCGCTGAACGCGGCGGTAAATTTGTTGGTTGTTGTATTCCAAGCCGCGTTTTCGTTCGTAAAAATGCCCGTGAATCGATCAAACGGAACGGGCTCCAATCCTGCGTCAGGTACTTCGTAATTTGAAATTCCCACGTAGGTATATACCGATCGGCCGCTTGACTTGTCCAGGGCAAAGTTATTCGGCAACAAAGCGCGTTGCTCCAGTGTATCTCGCATGTATTCGCCTTTTACCCGATAACCTAAAGCGGCGCCAATGGCATGAATCACGGCATGGACTTGCAAAAACGGGACGAGTGTTTGTCGATTGACGGGCTTGGTTGAGTCGTCGAGATACTTTGCCACTCCGTTTTGCCGGAAAAACCCGCCGAATGAAATGGAGTTGAAATCATTGATGATCCCTGCGGCGTCGAGTTCCCAGTAGGGTGATGTTTCGCGATTAAAGAGTTTTACTTCTTCGAGTGCGCGGAACCGCATGGGTGGTTGAGCGCTGAACTTGCTTATTTCGATTACTTCAAGCGTGGCTTCTTCAATCTCGATCAGGTTGTCACCATTGGTGGTGGTAATGATGATCTCGTCGCTGATTTCTGCGTCGAAATAGGCTTGAATGGCGAACACCTTTCTTTCATCCGGTTCGAGGAATACGGATTCAGAAGCGACATTTCCACCCGCTACCAATGTTTTCCTGATAGCGGGAGTGATAAAGCGCTGGGTACTTGCATCGGTATTTTTGAGTCGGGCTACAAATCGAATTTTGTAGCGCTTTGCTTCGGTAAATGTAACCCGATCGGTAGCGAAAAGGCCTTGGTCAAAAGCGTTTGAGAATTGATCGAACGCAATGGGTATCAGTACTCCGTCTGCGGGAGTGTAATTTTCAATCCCGACGAAGGTATAATTGGCGTTGTTTTGCCGCGCCGCATCATTTTCGGCAAGTCGCTGAATATTGAAGCTTCCTTTTTTGTAGGAGGTTTCGAACGAGAAATCGCTGGTTTCCGGATAAAAATCGGGATTGGTATCACCGTAGAATTCGGGGTTGTAGTGTGGAACGAATTTCATCACGGCACCGGTAGATCCGTCGGTACTCATCGCGGCATCGTTTTGCGCTTTTGCGGCTGAAAGGATTGCAGCGGTTGTTGAGCCGAGGCTAACCGTTTTTGTGAGTATCTCGCTCAGCTTCTTTTTTGAAATGTCGATGGGCAGCAATACAGTGTAGAAATCACAATCGTAGAATCCTTCGCCGTTTTCTTCTTCCGTTCGCTCCAGGGTCAGGGTGCCTTCGAGCTTGATTTCGCCGTCTTCTTCCAGTCGGAAGTTGTCATAGCGTATGGTCTTTGAAGACACGGCCAGCTCATCGGCAAATTGGAAGGCCAGCCTGTTTCTTGAAGTAAATGGAAATTTGAGGTTCATCGAATACTCACCGATTCGGAGATTTTTATAGTCGTAAATGGATGAGTGAAACTCGGGTAGGTGGGTAAAGTCATTCGGTAAGTCGAGCTCCTTGGAGCCGATGAAGCCGCGTAATGCCATGTTTTTGAGTATTCAGTATTCGGTATTCAGTATGGAGACTGATTGATTACTAAATACGGGAGGACGCGGGAGGGGGAAAAGGACACAACTACGCCAAGGCTTCGTCGTGCGAAGCACGTTCATTGAGTAGTGAGTAGTGATCAGTACTACGCCAAGGCTTCGTCGTGCGAAGCACGTTCATTGAGTAGTGAGTAGTGATC
>CAZWQX010000039.1:0-632 GCA_964635965.1 uncultured Cryomorphaceae bacterium | reverse complement strand
AGTGTGCAGAGATCAGTGATTCGTTTTTCTATTTATTTAAGGTACCAATCCATGTCTACGTAAAGGTTGTCGCCATTGACGATTATGGGGTGGTTCAGTTTTTTAGATATTTCTTGGAGTGCTTTGATTCCTGATATTTCTATCTCAATCGGCCCCTTAACTACATAACCGTCAATTATACCATCTCGAGCTTCTTTGAATTCAAATCCTACCGATTCGAAGGCTTTAACTTCTTCTGTATTATACTCTTTGGTGAAGAAAAAATCCGGTTCGGAGAGGGTAAGGGTGTATTTTTCCATTTTGTTGTTCTAACAGTAAGTGTATAGCCTTTGTTGTTTTCTTCTTTTGGAAGAATGGGGTCGTCTATTAGGCTGTGGTCATAGTATACATGCCATTCACCAATTCTGTTTTGGTAAAGGCGGTCTTTTCTTTTTTTGAGAGGCATGAGCGTTGGATTTGCTCACTAAGTTAATCAAAGCATCTCTCTACTCACACTCAACGAATCGCCTTCTTGCACTGTAGCTTCGCTTTATTTCGGCTACGCTCAATGACCGGCTCAGCAACCTTAAATCTTGGATCAGGGGAATTACAAGACTTCTCTACTCACACTCAACGAATCGCCCAGCTCGACG
>CAZWQX010000038.1:22151-27196 GCA_964635965.1 uncultured Cryomorphaceae bacterium | reverse complement strand
TCGATGTACGCCGAATTGTTGTTGGAAAAATAAAACCCGAGAATCAACCCTACATACAACCCCTTGATGCAGTCAGGAAGCGTTGGCCCTTCGCCGTCTGCATAGTTATAGACTTGGCTAACGGATGTGAGCGATGTTGTTGCACAAAGTGCAATCAACAAAAGCGTTCTAATCATAAAGTTTTTCTTTGATTTCATTAAGTACTAGTTCTACCCAAAGAGCGTACATTTCTCCCGATGGGTGTAAATTATCGGGAGCTAATAAGCTCGGATCATTTTCTGCTTTGCGCGAAATTTCAGTGATGTTGAAATAACTCACGCCGTAGTCTTCGGTAATATCCAGATTAATCGAGTTAAACTCATCAACTCCCGCTGAGGCGTTGGGATAGGCTTGTCCAAAAGGCGTGATGCCGTAGTCTGGAATTGATAATACAAAAACCCTGGACGTATCATTGTTTGCTAATTGGATAGCCGTATTTAGTAGTTGTTCGAATTGAATAGCATATTCGTCGATGGGTCGATTTTGAAATTGGTTGTTCACTCCTATTAAAAGCGAGACGAGGCCGTACGTGGTATCGAATTCTGCTTGATCGATGGCGGTAATAAGGTTTTGAGTGGTCCAGCCATTTTGAGCAATTATTCGTGGTTGATTGCTCATGAAAAGTGGATCAGCCGTTAAGGAGGCGACCAATTGTTTCGGATAGCGATCATTGGTATCGGGTAAACCCGTACCGATGGTGTAACTATCTCCCAAAGCCAGGTAATTAAATCTAACCGTGTCCTGACTGGAAGTGTCGTTAGCCATTGTGTCAACTGGATTCTGAGTCGGAGGAGGCGGAGGTAAATCCTCAGATTTATTGCACGAAGCAATACCTAGACTTATCAAAAAGAGCAACCACATTATTCTGTCAGGTTTGAAGTACGCCAACGTTGTACGGTCTTTCTGCGGGTGCATTGTTTGCCGCTTCGATTCCCATGGCAATATGTTTTCTCGTTTCTGCAGGGTCGATAATTGCATCCAACCAAAGTCGGGCCGCAGCATATTGAGGATTCGTTTGTTCATCATATCGATTCTTGATCTTATCAAAGAGACTTTTCTCCTTTTCGGGAGAGATTTCTTGTCCCTTTGCTTTCATGGACGCAACTTCAATACTCAATAGAACTTTGGCAGCTTGTTCTCCACCCATCACAGCCACCTTTGCAGTTGGCCAACCTACAATCAAACGAGGGTCGTAGGCTTTACCACACATGGCATAATTTCCTGCACCGTAACTATTACCCATTATAATGGTAAACTTCGGTACAACGGAGTTACTCATGGCATTTACGAGTTTCGCTCCATCCTTAATTATTCCGCCGTGTTCGCTTCGGCTTCCAACCATGAATCCGGTTACATCCTGAAGGAAAACAAGTGGAATATTCTTTTGGTTGCAATTCATTATAAAACGTGAGGCTTTATCGGCAGAATCACTGTAGATGACCCCACCAAACTGCATTTCACCTTTTGCACTTTTTACGATGCTTCGCTGGTTCGCAACAATCCCTACAGACCAACCTTCGATTCTGGCATATGCACAAACAAGGGTCTTTCCATAAGTTTTTTTGTATTCGGTGTATTTTCCGTCATCAACCAGGTATTCAATGATACCCCTGACGTCATAATTCTTGGATTTATCTGCTGGAAAAATGCGGTAGATTTCATCCTTCTTAAGCTTAGGAGCAATAGCCTTTATTTTATTGAAGCCCGCCTTTTTTCCGGTCTCTCCGATCTTATCAACCAAATCTCTGATTGTCTGAATACACTCCTGGTCGTTCTCTACCTTGTAATCGGTAACCCCTGAAATTTCGCTGTGAGTAGTTGCTCCCCCTAGCGTCTCATTGTCTATATCTTCGCCAATAGCCGCTTTTACCAAATACGATCCTGCCAGGAATATTGTCCCGGTCTTGTTGACGATTAACGATTCGTCGCTCATTATTGGCAAGTAGGCACCACCGGCCACGCAACTTCCCATCACAGCAGCAATTTGAGGAATGCCCTTGCTTGACATCACGGCATTGTTTCGAAATATTCTTCCGAAATGTTCTTTATCGGGGAATATCTCATCCTGCATTGGTAGAAAAACGCCTGCACTATCAACCAAGTAGATTATTGGCAAGTGGTTTTCCATCGCAATCTCTTGTGCTCTCAGGTTCTTCTTTCCTGTTATGGGAAACCATGCTCCTGCCTTTACCGTGGCATCATTTGCTACTACTACACATTGTCTTCCCTTCACGTATCCAATAACAACAACTACTCCTCCCGCCGGGCACCCACCATATTCTTGGTACATCCCGTAGCCTGCATATGCTCCTATCTCGATAGACTCACTATCGGAATCAAGCAAAAGTTCAATCCTCTCTCTGGCGGTGAGCTTTCCCTTTCCGTGTTCTTTTTCAATTTTGGCTTTGCCTCCTCCAAGCTGAATTTTATCCAATTCTCGCCTGATTTTCGAGACCATGAGACGAAGAGTATCCTCGTTCTTATTGAGTTCCAGTTCTTTTTTGGTTGCCATGTGGGCACGTGGTTTTTCAAGTGGTGCCCAAAGATAAGCTTTCAGCTTTTTAGGGTGGCTAAGGTTGCAGGGCCCTCATTGAAGATTAAATCAATTATGCTAAGGTTGGGTTGAAAAGGAAAGCGATCGGCAAATACCTGAAGGTATTTTTGTGAAGAAAATTCCGTTGGGAATTGATGAGGAAATTTAATCCTGGGACGAAGATCGATCGAAAAGTCTTGGTCCGCTACATACGAATTCTCAATACTGTATTTCGGTGAGAGACCAATAATCTTGCACAAAGAGGAGAAACACATGTTAAAGTATGCCTGAAAATCCGAATGTCTCGAATCTATAAGATCGAAGATTATTGATTCGTAGTGCTCATAGAAAGGAGAGGACCTGTAAGCAGATTCAATGCTCCTTTTATGTTCTCTTTGCCAAGGTTTATCGTAGTTAATTCGAATCTTTCCTGTTGAGATTTTATTTCCACCTTGGCTCATAACAGCTATTGTCAAGGTTTGAACGCCATTGGCTCCAAGTATATGGTAGCGGTTTCTTATGGATTGTTTCACATAATTCTCCACAGGATCAAAGCGAATATGATATCCTTTTGCTAAGGCAACAAATAACCCTACTGGAGGGAAGAGCATAAGAGGAGAGACGATTTTAAACGTATTATTCATCTCTCACCAAAGAGAAGAGACGACTCCAACGAATACCCGTTTCGGGATCCTTGCTGAACCAGATGAAGACGGCCTTTCCGACGATGTGGTCGAAGGGCACAAATCCCCAAAATCGAGAGTCAGCAGAATTGTGTCGATTGTCTCCCATCATGAAATAGTAGTCTTGTTTGAACGAATATGACGTCGCCTTCTCCCCGTTGATGAAAATTTCACCGTCGCGAACTTCCATTTCATTGGACTCGTAGATCTCGATTGCTCTGCGATAAAGCGGTAAATTATCAAGAGTGAGATTTACGGATTCACCTTCTTTCGGAATCCAAAGAGGACCAAAATTGTCTTCAGTCCAGCTGTAAGAGGGATGATTTGGAAAAATATGCAAATCAGCCTGTGGTCGTTTTAATTCAATTTTGATGGAGTCTACCGATGACATTCCCGACATGATCTCTTTTTCACGGTCGGTTAATGGCATTCTGTAATACCTATTTGCGGCGAAAAACTGTCGTTCAGAATCCGTGATGTAGATATCGTATTTCTCTTGGAGCACTTCGACGGAAAGGGGTGATTTCGTATAAACGTCATAGACAAATTGAACACCATTGGGTCTCATGATTTGTTCTCCGTTGATATGTACTTTTCGGTCGATTATTTCAATTTCATCCCCTGGTAATCCGATCGTTCTTTTAATGTAGTTCTCCTTCTTATCAAGAGGTCTCACGGTGATTCCACCCGTTTCAGCCACTCCACCGCCATCGGTGATAAACCTGTCTTTCATCAAGTTTTCACGTCCGTATTGACGCGCCAGTTGGTAGTAGCTGCTTTCTTGAGCATTTACTACGACAGTATCTCCTTCAGGAAAATTGAAGACCGTAGCATCGAATCTTTCCACATCCCCTAGTCCGGGCAATCGATAATAGGGGAGCTTTTGCCACTCAACATAGGATTTCACATTCACGACGGGAATAGTATGGTGAGTGAACGGAAAAGTCAACGGGGTCATAGGTAACCTTGGACCATAACTCAACTTACTTACAAATAGATAATCCCCAACCAGTAATGACTTCTCCATCGAAGGAGTTGGAATGGTAAAAGCTTCAATGGTAAAAGTTCGGATTATTGTAGCTGCGATAACTGCAAAAACAATCGCCTCAGCCCACTCTCTGCTCTTACTCTTTTTAACCTCTTTATAATTCGGTAAATCGGTGTAAGAAATATCTTTTTTGAAAGCAATCATTCCCAATGCCAGAAAAGGGAGGAAAATGGCCATGAGATAATCCCTGGTTGTTCGCATACCGAAGGATCTTACTAATTCGACGTGCATCGCGCCCAGTAAAACAAAATTCACTCCCGGAACAAGAAGAATTAACAGCCACCACCAGGGTTTCCTAATGACTTTGAGCCAAATGAAAATATTGTAAATGGGTATGAATCCAGCCCAAGTCTGACTTTGCCCTGCCTTTTCGAATACTTTAAACAGACAAACGAAATAAGAGAGTATAGTAATATAGAATATGGTATAAGCGATAATCATAGTCTGAATAAGTTGTTCATAGTGTAGAATCCCGGATCTTGATCGAGCAGAAATTCGGCAGCTTTCATTGCTCCGAGAGCAAACCCATCTCTTGAATGCGCCTCATGCCGCAATTCGATGGTATCGATGGGTGATTTGAACCGAATTGTATGAATGCCCCTTATATCTCCTTCACGGTGCGATATTACGGGTAGTTGCCCTGATTTTGATTCATGTGAATCAGTTATTGAATCATAGTTTGGATGGTTATCCAAGATTCTATCAGCTAAAGTTGTTGCCGTTCCACTTGGGGCATCTATTT
>CAZWQX010000038.1:0-22141 GCA_964635965.1 uncultured Cryomorphaceae bacterium | reverse complement strand
CCGTGTGGTGCCACTCTTCGATTTCCGCAGAATAGTTAAAGTTCCGCATGATTTTGGTCAATTCAGTGGTTAGGTGGTGGGTGATAAAAACACCGGGCGAAAAATTTGAAGCGTAGAAAAATCTACCTTCTTGATTTCGACATTGTTCTTTCACCTTTTCCATTTCGTCATACCAGCCTGTAGTTCCTGTAATAACAGGTATTTTCTTTCCCAACAGAACCTCGAAATTGCCAAGGGCGGATTTAGGAGTCGTAAATTCTATTGCAACATCACATTTTGACAAATCGGAATTGATCAATTGTTCTGTACTGTTGATTTTCTGCACCACTTTGTGCCCTGCTTCAACAGCCAGTTGATCAATGCGTTTTCCCATTCGTCCGTAGCCGATTATTGCGATTTTCATGTAGACGATTCAGCGGCGTCGAAGTTACAATTTAAGCGTCAATGTGACTCCGGTAGCATTATTATTCATGGGGTTGATGAAAGGACGTATATCCATCGAAAGATCATCACCAACGTCAAAATAAAAAAGATGTGCATCGACGTTGGCATCGATAATGTTCAGGATGTAGATAGCTCCGATTGCAATGTAGGATAGATCTCGCCAAGTTTTATACCGATCTACTAAATCCGCCAATTGAGAGCTGGAAAACCCTGTGTCGTTTATGGTATTCGGATCTCCATCCGTTTCTGCCTGAAAAGCAGTTTTATATAAATCGATTTTTTCCAGATTGTCGTGCAAGTAGTAACCTGCAATTGCAAAGCCACCATAAATTATGGGGACTTTCCAATACTTTTTGTTGTAAATCTGTCCCAGTCCGGGAAGGGCAGCAGACATAATAGTGGCCTTTTTCGGCCTATGGAATTTCATAATTGACTCATCCGGTGACTCTTGAATGGTTCCTTCAATTTCCCCCAGCGGAACTTCTATAAGGGCTTCGGTAGAATCAGTTTGAGCAAAACCGTTTCCCTGCAATAACAGAAGCAGGAAGAGTGGGATAAATAATCTTGTGATTCTATTGTTCAAGCGAGTCAATAATTCGTCGAAGTTGATCATCTGAGTTAAAGACAATTTCAATCTTGCCTTTCCCTCTTTCATTGCGCTTGATCTCAACTTTTGTGCCAAATCTATCCATCAAATCTGACTTTATCTTTTGATGCTCAAAAGACAGTGGAGCCTGTTTGGCAATTGATCGTTTTTTCGCCGCTTGACCGATTTGTTCAGTGTCCCGAACGGAAAGTCCTTCTTCGAGGATTTTTCGAAATGCAGCCAGCAATTTAGTTTCAGAATCAAATGACAAAAGGGCTCTGGCATGACCCATCGTTATCTTTGATTCTCTAAGTGCCATTTGTACTTCAGGTGGAAGTTTCAGGAGCCTCAAGTAATTCGTAACGGTCGCCCTTTTCTTTCCTACACGCTGACCGAGGGATTCTTGTGTTAGGTCACATTCATCGATCAATCGGTTGTATGAAATGGCAATTTCAATTGGATCGAGATTTTTCCTTTGAATATTCTCAACCAAGGCCATTTCAAGCATTGCCTGATCGTTGGCAACACGTATGTAGGCGGGGATTTCTTCAAAGCCTGCTATCTGTGAAGCTCGAAATCGGCGTTCACCACTAATTAGTTGAAAGCGATCGTTACCAAGCTTACGTACGGTTACAGGCTGAATGATACCCAGCTCTTTTATTGATTGAACCAGTTCCATAAGGGGTTCCTCCTCAAAAACCGATCGTGGTTGAAAAGGATTTGCTTCAATCCAATCCACCGGTAACATTGCTACGGAACCAAGAACACGGGTAGCACTTTCGCCCGTTACTCCTGTCGTAATGTCCGTCTCAACATTTTCAAGTAAGGCGCTTAGTCCCTTTCCAAGACCTCTCTTCTTACTCATTTTCGATTTCGATCATTTTATCTTTCGACTTCATTTTAGTCAAGTCGTTTTTCTGGAGAATTTCTCTTGCAAGGTTGAGGTAATTCACCGAACCCTTGCAGGAAGCATCATGCATGATGATCGTCTCACCATGACTTGGGGCTTCCCCCAATCGCGTATTTCTATGGATGATTGTATTAAAAACCAATTCTTGGAAATGCATCTTGACTTCTTCAACTACCTGATTTGCAAGTCTAAGTCGGCTGTCAAACATCGTTAGGAGAATACCCTCAATGGCAAGTTTTGTATTGATTCGCGATTGAACGATTTTAATTGTGTTTAGTAGTTTACCCAAACCTTCTAATGCAAAGTACTCGCACTGTACGGGTATAATCACAGAATCTGCCGCTGTCAGGGCATTAACCGTTATCAAACCTAATGAAGGTGAGCAGTCAATAATGATAAAGTCATATTCCTCTTTAAGGTCATTTAATGCATGCTTCATCATCATTTCACGGTTCGGCAGACTAATCATTTCAATTTCAGCACCTACCAAATCAATATGTGCAGGAATCAAATCGAGGTTTGGGTTTTCAGTTGGGATAATGATGTCTTTTGCATTTACTTCATTCAAAAGGCATTCATAAATCCCTGTCTTTACCGTTTTTGGATCAATTCCTACTCCGCTTGTTGCATTTGCTTGGGGATCAGCGTCCACTAATAGCGTTTTTTGTTCCAAAACCCCAAGACAAGCAGCAAGGTTTATTGCCGAAGTGGTTTTGCCGACACCACCTTTCTGATTCGCAACCGCGATTATTTTTCCCATTTTTTAAATATCAGTATTCCTAGAGGACTCAGCCATTCCCAAGCACTCTTTTTAAACTAAACATGGAATACTCAATCCCTGGTTTCATGTGAAAACAAGTTCTTGGTATAGCTGTTTAATCCTGAGTTTTACGGGCTAGTCCCAAGTACTAAAAGTAGTGCTTATCCAAGTTCGAAACCCGAAAATTCATTGCTTATTTTAAACAGAATTTTGTTAATCCAATTAAACGCATGATTACCATTATAAGCGGTACCAACAGACCCGATAGTAACACGGAGAACATCGCATCTAATATTCAGCATCTTGCAGAAAAACAAGGGATTAAAGCTATAAACCTGTCCCTGAAAGAACTCCCTGATGCTTTCATGAACCCTAGTCACTATGGTAATCCGCCGGAAAGTTTTTCACAAATTCTGAAGGAGCGCATTGAGTCGGTGGATCGCTTCATTTTTATCCTGCCGGAGTACAACGGAAGTTATCCCGGAATAGCAAAACTCTTTCTCGATGTTATCCATCCAAAGACTTGGCAAGGAAAGAAAGCTGCCCTCGTTGGGGTTTCAACGGGTAGGGCAGGTAACTTGCGAGGGTTGGATCATTTTGCCGCTGTTTTAAACTACCTTAAAATGGAAGTTTATAGCCAAAAAATACCTCTTTCGCAGGTTCATGAAAACCTGGATTCAGATGGTGTTTTGAGTAATCCCGAGTATACCGAGCTACTTACAAAACAGATAGAAAGTTTAAAGACGTTTTGATCTACCGATCCTCGAGGTCGTCAAAAGTAACGTCGGTAAAAGATTCGGTTTTCACTTCCTCTTTTTCTGCCGATTCTTCAGCGGGATCAATAAACTCGTTATTGCCTGAACGGATGTCTTTGATCTTTTCGATCGCTTCCATCAGTCCTTCGCTGAATTTCTCGAAGTCCTCTTTATAAAGAAACAATTTGTGCTTCTCGTAAGAGGCGTCTCCGTTATCGTTAAATCTTTTCTTACTCTCAGTGATTGTGAGATACAAATCATTCCCTCTAGTTGATTTTACATCAAAAAAGTACGTTCGTTTACCCGCCCGCACTGCTTTAGAGAAAATGTCGTCTCGAATGGAATCTCCGTGCTCCGTTGACATATTTGATAGTTAGAGTGATAAGTAGTTGTAGTGAGGCAAATATACGATTTCGCCTAAATACCTATTGTTTCAAGGCTTTTTTCTCTTCAAGAAGTTGCTTTCGATAAAGGTCACGGTAAATTCCTTCATGTGCCAGCAGCATTTCATGCGTACCCTTTTCCAGAATCTTACCATGATCCATCACAATGATTTCATCCGCCATTTTAACGGTTGAAACTCGATGACTAATCAGAAGGGTGGTTTTACCATGCATTATCTCTTTCAGGTTTCCCAAAATAATTTCTTCTGTTTCCGTATCAACCGCGGATAAGCAGTCATCGAAGATTAAAATTTGCGGTTTTCCTGCAATCGCTCTCGCAATGCTAACCCGCTGTTTTTGGCCACCCGAAAGATTTATCCCTCTCTCTCCGAGCAACGTTTCAAATTTCTTTGGAAACTCTTCGATGTTGTGCTTAACATGGGCATTTTTTGCGGCCGCCTCGATAATTCCCCTATAATCGTCTTCATCCTCCTTCAAGCCGAAACCTATATTGTTGGCAATTGAATCGCTAAAGAGAAAAACATCTTGAGGAACATACCCAATCGAATTTCGAAGACTATTGAGGTTGACAGTTCGGATGTCCTTCCCATCGACTTCAATTGCACCCTTCGAAGCGTCTAAATTCCTGCATATCAAATTTGCTATCGTACTTTTCCCTGACCCTGTTCTTCCGATGATGGCAACGGTCGAACCCTGTGGCATTTCAAATGAAATATCTTCTAAGGCTTTTATACCACTGTCAGAATATGTAAAAGAGACATTCTTAAAAGAAATCTCTCCCGAAATTCTATCAGGTTCCTCTTTAGGATTGGTGATTTCCGGTACGGTGTGGATGAATTCGTTAATTCTTTTTTGAGACGCTTCTGCACGTTGAACCAATGATGTTACCCAACCTACACTCGCAAATGGCCATGTGAGCATATTCACATAAATGACAAACTCAGCAATATTCCCGACGGTAATTTCTCCTTGGATTGCTTTAATTCCGCCAACGTAGATAGTTATAATCGTACTCAACCCAATCAATAAAATGATGGCTGGCATAAACAGGGCATCAACTTTAACCAAATCCAATGATAATACCTTGTAGGTATTGCATTCTCTCGTGAAATTTTCTTGTGTTTGCTCTTTCCTATTATAGGCCTTTATCACACGAATTCCTGAAAATGCCTCTTGAACCAATGTGGAAAGGTAAGATTGTTGCCGCTGTACCTTTTCACTTCTGCGGTTAATCAACCGACTAACATGATAAATGCTGATTGAAAGTAAAGGCAGGGGAACGAGAACATATAATGTGAGTTCAACATTTACTGAGAGCATCGCTCCGATTGCGAGAAAGGCCAATACCACGAGGTTGATGCTATACATTATAGCGGGTCCCAGATACATCCGAACCTGAGTTACATCTTCGCTGATGCGGTTCATTAAATCACCGGTATTATTTCTTCGGTAAAAGGAAAGGTTTAACTTTTGGTAGTGATCAAATACTTCATTCTTCAGATCGAATTCGATGAGCCGAGACATAACAATGATGGTTTGTCTGGTAAAGAATAAAAAGAGTCCCTTGAGCAAAGAAACAACCAGATAAACCACTGCTAATAAGAGAGACATGTAAGTGATGGCTGTGATCAGACTTTCGCGATCGTTTGCCTTCGTGATTGTGTCACTATTTAAACCAAACAGTTGGTAAAGTGAATTAAGTGATCCGGGTAGTTCAATTCTTTCTGAGAAATTTCCTGCTTCATATGCGCTGGTAGAGACATCAACCAGATCAATTGCTTCACGTATTAGTCGTGGTGCATAAATCCCGAATAAATTGGAAAGAATAATAAAAAATATCCCACCCAACAGATGCCATTTGTAATGAATTAAGTACCGATTTAAGTGGGCAAGCGCTCTCATTTATTAGCTGGGATACGGATCGGGATTTTGAGCCAAAAAACTTACTTTTGCGCCCCGAGCGGTGCAAAGCTAAGCTTATTTGTACCGATAAAAAACACGGTATATACCACAAAGTTCTATGACATGATGGTCTTAATGGTTTTCACTTGTTCATATTTGAAAAAGATTGGTAAGCCTGAACTCAGTATTAATGTCAACCTTTGTCAGCTTAATTTCGAGATCGCCTAATCACTTCACCCTCCCAGTCATGTTAAACAGACGTCATATTCGAATCAAAATACTCCATATGCTTTATGCAATGGTTCAAGCTTCAGGTAAGACCGTTGCTGCTGCTGAAAAGGAGCTATTTCTGAGTATTGAGAAAATGTATGAAATGTACCTCTTCCTTTTACAGGTGATGATTGAGGTAAGACGCGTAGCAGACCGAAAAATTGAGGACAATAAAAACAAGCGTCTTCCTTCTGAAGAAGATCTTAATCCGAACATGAGGTTCGTCAATAATAAGCTTCTGCATCAGTTGGAGGAAAATCACTCTCTAACCAATGCTGCAGAAAAGAATAAAGTTTCTTGGATGGGTGAAGGAGAACTGATTAGAAAGTACTACCGCACATTGGTTCAATCTGAGGAGTACAAATCATATATGGAGGCTCCAGAGAGTGATTACGCAGCCGACAAAGAGATTGTTGTTCGATTTTTCAAGCGGCACTTGGTGAATTTGGAGTCATTCCAGTTTTTCTTTGAAGAGAAAAGTATCTTTTGGTCGGATGATCTGGATATAGTGGCTTCAATGGTGATTAAAACATTTAAATCCTTCACTGAAGATTCAACTCCTGAAATGCCAATTCTCGATTTATGGAAGGATCCCGAGGATGAGATACCATTTACTCAAACACTCTTTAGGAAAACCATCTCCGAAGAGAAAGCCCATACCGAACTTATTCAAGAGATTGCAGAAAATTGGGAGACGGAGAGAATTGCCCTTATGGATATGTTATTGATGCGAATGGCTCTTACTGAGGCCAAACAGTTCAAGCAGATTCCTTTGAAGGTTACGCTTAACGAGTACATAGAGATTGCGAAATACTACAGTACACCTAAGAGCAGTACGTTTATAAATGGAGTATTGGACAAGTTGTTCTCCCGACTTCAGGAAGATGGTACCATTAAAAAAGTAGGACGGGGTTTAGTGCAATGAAAGTGAATAAAATCTTTTCCTTATTTATTCTGAGTTGTTTCCTTCTCTCTTGTGGTGAACAAGACAGATCTGTTAACACAGAGATTATCGACATGGAGATCGATGACAATGGGAATGTTGTCAGAGAGAATATTCCCGTCTTGGAGTTTAATCAAACGGAATTAATCGTCGGAAAGATTACTCAAGGAGAAGTAATTGAACATGTATTTACTTTTGTCAATTCAGGGGATGCTCCCTTGGTTATTGCTTCAGTTGAAGGATCTTGTGGTTGCACGATTCCACGTAATTACCCAAAAGGCAAAATTCTTCCTGGCGAAGGAGGTGAAATAGAAGTTGAATTTGATTCAGACGGAAAATCAGGAAACCAAACAGTCAGCATAATCGTGTCAGCTAATACAATTCCGTCGGCTACACAATTAATCATAAGGGCAGATATTATCGCCCCGAATTTATAGAACCATGGAGCAAAGCGAGTTAATTAACATATTATTTTGGGTAGGTATTATTGCCGTATTCTATTTTTTCATGATCCGCCCTCAAGCCAAAAAGGCAAAAGAGGCAAAAAAATTCAGAGAATCTCTTGCTAAGGGAACCAAGGTGGTAACCATAGGAGGAATTCATGGGAAGATCATCGAAGTACAAGAGAAGACTGTTCTGATAGACACGAACACAGGGTCGAAACTCAAAGTCGAAAAATCAGCTATTTCCCCTGAAGGTGCAAGCGAGGAAGCAATCGCAAGAAAATAGTCCACTCAAAATCGCCCTTACAGGTGGGATTGGTGCTGGGAAGTCTACAGTAGCCAAAGTCTTCGAGGTTTTGGGGATTCCTGTATTTAACGCTGACGATGTGGCAAAGAGTATCCTCGTTGACAATAAGGACGTTCGCCAAAAAATTGTCGATTTATTTGGCGCTGACGCCTACGTAGGTGATGAACTCAATAGGACATATTTGGCTGAAAAGGTGTTCACAAATGATGACCATCGGAACGCGATCAACGACATTGTACATCCTGCAGTTGGAGCTGCTTTCGCAAACTTTTATAGGGAACACTCTGAAAGTCCATATGTCATAAAAGAAGCGGCTATTACCATTGAAATCGGTATGCACGAGAAAATGGATGCGGTAGTATTGGTGACGGGGCCCGAAGAGTTGCGCATCCAAAGAGTAATGAAGCGAAGCGGGATGACTCGCCAATCGGTACTTGATAGAATGGCATCACAGCGGAGTGATTCAGAAAAACGCAAGTACGCCAACTTTGAAATCATCAATGATGATCTTAAACCAATTATTCCTTCAGTTTTACAGATTCATCACGCACTTATCAGATCTTACAAACAGCGTTGAAAAACTATCTAAGCATGAAATCACTATTCCAACTCTTTTTAATTATCGGCTGTGCTCTGGTTTCATTTAAGGCTGCAGGGCAGTCAGTTGAGCTTTCATCAACCCTAATCGATTTTGGGGAGGTCACTTATCTGACGCCCGATAGCGTGGAGATTGAGATAACTAACCTCACCGAAGAGGTATTGGATATTGAAGAGGTTGTCTTCTTTGATGTATACGAATCAAGCCCATTCAGGGTATCAGGATTAACTGATCAGCTTGACCCAATGACTTCTGCCTCTTTTTATGTTGTATTTGATCCGGTTCACAACATTTTTCACAATTCTGAATTGGTGATTAAAACTTCGGGAAATAGGGGATCCGCTTCGATAAATCTGAACGGGATGGCGGTTTATGATGATCCATACTATGACGTTTTGGAGAATGCTATAGACGAAGATTTAGAGGAAGAATTGGCTGAGCTTCTTGCTGATGGTTATATAACTCAGAGTTATGATGATGCCAGAGATGAAATGTACTTGGTGATTGATAATCAGGCGGTAAATGGCCAAGGCGCTGTTGTCAATACATTGACTCGCGCGTATATCGGCACTGATGCGGTAGATTATGACAGTAGAGGAGACCTTTTCAATAATTATTCCGTGAATACTGAGCATACCTTTCCGCAAGGGTTATTTAATCAAGATCTTCCCATGCGAACGGATGTTCATCACCTGTTTCCAACAGATATCAATGCGAATTCGACCAGAGGGAGCCTTAGGTTTGGAAATGTAGTCAACAATGTAACTTGGAGTGTTGGAGGTAGTCAACGTGGTAATGACTCTTCCGGAAATGAAGTATTTGAACCTAGAGACGGTCAAAAAGGAGCAACTGCCAGAGCCATCTTATATTTTATCGTACGCTATGAGAACTATGGTGGACTGGTATCCGAATCAATGGAAGAAACCATGAGAGAATGGCACTTTACTTTTCCACCAACACCTGTAGATGTCCAACGTAACAATGACATATTCGCATTTCAAGGAAATAGAAATCCTTTCGTCGATTACCCGCAGTTGGTTAACCGCATTTTCTCCTTTCGCTTGGATGAAGACAGGCCAAATGTTGGCGAGCTCTGGCTAAGCCATGATGAGATTGATTTTGGTGAAGTTTCGGCAGAAGAGGTTGAATTCAACTTGGTTCTGGTAAATCCCGGAGAGAGGTTCTTTTCAGTATCTAACGTTGCAGTTTCAGGTGAAGGATTCGGGCTCAGTTCTGAATCGTCATTTATTGCTCCTGAAGGAGATGCAATTGCCATTAAGGTGAGCTTTGATCCTGACGGGGTAAATGGTTTAGCTTCGGGTTTATTGAGCTTCCAGACAAATTTGGCAGGATTGGAGAATGTTGAGATTCCCCTAAGCGCTTTCGGTGTGCTTTCTGCATTTGAAAGAACCAATGAAAACTTCGTGCTCTATCCCAATCCGGCAGAAAACCATTTTTTCATAGATGACTTAAACGAGGGAATTTCTGAGGTGAGACTGCTTGACATTTCGGGCAGAATTGTCCGAACATACAGTAATCCTCAGAATACGTTTTCATTGCTTGATGTGGCGGGAGGTACTTATTTGGTAACCATCATTTATGACAATGGCAAGGTAATTTCCGGAAAATTGATGGTTCGGCCTTAGTCGAGCCTTACGATTTTCTGAAACCGTCCTTTTTCCATGTATTTGCGGATGACTAATTCCATTTCGGGGATAGGCTTGAAGGCTTTTTCCTTAAACTCCAAGACAGTTTCGTGCTCTTCCGAATCGTCATCGACAAATGAATAGCCAAGCACGTGGGTCCCTCGAACGTGCACCACAGACTTTTCTGTTGCGCTGCGGCCTTCATCAATAACCAAGAATTCATTTTCGGGAAAAACGGAACGGTTTTCACTTTCAAGATTTGCCGTTAAGTCGAGGTATGGGATCCGGAACTTACCTCTTTTACGGTATTGAATTTCCATATCTGATTCCTCCGAGAGATCCCGGAAATAGTCTAACCCTTCGTAATAATTAGTGAAGTAGAGCTCACCCTTTCCTGATTTCTTGATTTTCTCCAACGTCAGTAAAGCATCCTTTTCAGACGTTTCAAGGTATGCAGCAAATCGAGGTTTAATGCTAAATTTTCCCGAATTGAAACGCGGCTTTTGAAGGAGAACATCATAGGCTTCTTCGAGCTGTGCTATCAATTCACTTCCCGATGGAGACCAATCGATCCTATGTAAATCCTGTATGAGTTCTTTACCCGATCTGCTGGTAGTCTCGGTGAGCTTCTTGCAAACTTCCGTGAGCATCTGTTGAGATCGTTTCACATAAATGAGCTCATCCTTTTTATCAAAAAACCGGAAGACTCCGCATTCATCGGGTATGGCATCTATGAGTGCTTCATCGATAAATGGGCTATTGATTTCTTCAAAATCGGGTTTTCCGAAGTGTAAATCGAACAAGTCTTGTTTACTTTCTTTTTCCACGATCATTTCAAATAATCGGGCAGTGGCCCTGGCATCAACTCCTGCCCTGTGATGGCCATCGAGATCTATGGACAATTCTTTCGTGAGCTTTCCCAGACTATATGAGGGTAGCCCTGGAAAAGCTTTTCGGCTCAACTCGACCGTACAGAGTTTCTTCCTGCTAAAATCCATTCCGAGTTTTCTGAATTCTTCTCGGATGAAACGGTAATCGAAGTTTACGTTATGAGCGATAAATATGGTGTTCGCTGTGAAATGATCCAGTTCTTCAGCAATTTCTGCAAAGGTTGGGGCATCCTTAACCATCTCATCACTGATTCCCGTTAATTTTTTGATGAACTGGGGGATTGGTCGCTCTGGATTAACCAGTGATTCAAACGTGTCAATCACTTTCGCACCATCGTGTTTGATGGCCGCGATCTCCGTTATTCTCCCGGAGTTTTTGTTCCCTCCCGTCGTTTCGATGTCTACAATTACGTACATGCAGAAAAGTGCTACAAATGTATTTATTCCTGAGAGCTCTCCTCTCAACTCAATTGAATTTCGGTAATTTGCCGAATGATCAGTGGATTGTTTACGCAGTTGTGCCTGTTATGGTTTAAAACAACAGGTTGGAGTATTGCAGGTAGTTTTCCTCCTGAAAAGAAACAATACATCTTAGTTGTTGCCCCTCACACCAGTAACATCGATTTTTTCATTGGAGTCGCGGCACGTCATATTCTAAAAATCAATGTGAAATATTTGGCTAAGAGAGAGTTGTTTAAATTTCCCTTCGAAGGTCTATTTCTTGGTCTGGGAGGATATCCTGTTGATAGGTCCAAAAAAAACTCATTAGTGGATCAAGTGGTGGGATTCTTTGATGAGGATCCTGATTTTGCAATTTGCGTAACCCCGGAAGGCACTCGATCTAAAACGGAGGGTTGGAAAACAGGATTCTATGTTATTGCACAAAAAGCCAATGTTCCAATTGTCATGGTAGGCTTTGATTATCAGAAGAAACAGGTGATCGTCAGTGATTTTTTTGATCCATCGGGAGATATGGAGAAGGATATTTTGTTCATGCACAAATTCTTTGAAAAAATAGTTCCGAAACATCCTGAAATGTCCATGTATCCAATGGGGAATTAGCTTGTATTTTGCTGTATCAGTGTTTGTTGTGTGGCTTTCCAATAATTGAGCCTTTTTTATCAACACCGATTTTTTTTTCCACACCTCTACCCAATTACGGTTTTGGTTACATACATTTAAACTTGTCTTAAGCTTTTTTTAATAACCTGAATGCGGAGTATAGCGTTGCTCCGTCGCAAGAATTACTCAAGAACCATGGATAGATACGACAGCCTGATTTTGGAAATTATTCACAACCATCGAAAGCAAGCGGCTGATAAATCAAAAATCAGATTGCGGAATTTGGAGAATACTTTTTGGAAGAAGGTTGAATCACAAACTGATCTCAGTCTAGGACAGGGAAGAGTTGGCGAACGTATCACCAGTCTCTATCTAAAAGGCCTGATCGAAAATAAAAATGGTTATGGCTTGACGCGAAAAGGGAAAGCCGAACTGGAATCAGTTCGTTCCCATCATTAATTTCTAATTGGATTTTTTACAGGCGCCTTAACGGCGCCTTTTTTTTGCGTTATTAACACCTGTGGATAACCACCGTTGATAGCTTGTGAGAAAAGGAATGCTACCCAAACTTGCAAACCTTCTTTGAATGCCTACCTTAGTGTCAGTCAACGAAGAGATAGTTGATTTGCCAAACGCGGCAAGGCTTTCGTTGAGAGTGCGGAAAGTGAGAAATCACTGAGTGTGTAAACACGGAAGTAGCATCGGTTTGTGTGAAAGAGTTGAACTTCGGTTCAATTTGAAACGATTCGTCGCAAAAGCATGAACAAACGGTATAACCCTGCGAAGGATATGCTGGTGATGCAGATCGACTTTTTGAGATGTGCGCTTTGGATTCTACGGATGAAAAAGCACCCATGCCACATCAATAGCAGAGGCATCTCGGATAAATCTGCTCGAAAAGAGGTCTCCCTTAACAGAAGTTAGACGGTTGTTCTTCGGAGCAGCAAGAAGTCAAGGAACTGTACGTTGATCGTTAAGATAAGCTATGGCTTTTTTTAATGAGGCGGAGCAAAAATATTTGCTCCGCCTTACTGTTTTTAAGGGTTTCAAACTGTTCACATTCCCTTTGTGAATAATTGAATTCTTCCAACCCACATCCCCTTTTTATCTCGGATAACTTTAGGTCAGATAAAGTTCTTTATGGCGACAAGAAAAAGCGTCGGGTCAAAGTCCAAACAGAAAAAGATATTCGTACTCGACACCTCAGTGATTCTCTATGATAGCAATGCAATCAAGAATTTCGAAGAGCATGATATAGCAATCCCCATACAGGTCTTAGAAGAACTCGACGATTTCAAAAAAGGTAATGAAACCGTAAATTTTGAGGCCAGGCAATTCATTCGATTTGTAGACGATATTGCCAAAGAAAAACTCATTAACGATTGGGTTCCACTGAATGGGAGAACCACTGGCAATTTTAAAGTCATTTTACACCACGACGATGAAAGTAGCCTGAATCCTGAAAAGGTTTTTGGTGATAGTAAATATGATAACAAGATTCTCAACTGTGCTCTCCAACTCAATGAAGAGAATCCTGAGAAGAAAGTTATTCTTGTCTCAAAAGACATTTGCCTGAGACTTAAAGCAAAAGCACTCAACATAGCTGCTGAGGATTACGAAACAGGCAAGGTCAAGGACGTTAAAACAATTGACCGCAAACACGTCCAAATGGACAGAGTAGGAGAGGAGGTGATGAATTCTGTCTTTAATACGGGAATTGCCTCTCCGGAAAAGCTAAAGAGAAAAAGTTTTGAAGCGAATCAATACTTTATCCTTAAACATGGCCGTAAGTCTGCTTTGGCCTTTTACAATAAAGAGGAGAATTTTCTGGAACGCATCCCTGATCAAGAGGCTTATGGAGTTCAAGCACTCAATGCCGAACAAAATTTTGCATTACATGCGCTGCTAAATCCTTCCATCAAATTGGTGACGATTCAGGGTATGGCCGGAACGGGCAAGACCCTGCTTGCTCTTGCGGCAGCTTTAGAACAGCGATCCAATTATCGTCAGATATTCGTTTCACGACCAGTGATACCTTTGAGCAATAGAGATTTAGGATACCTGCCTGGCGATATTAAGTCTAAGCTTGATCCGTACATGCAATCGCTTTGGGACAATCTCGGTTACATAAAGGGGCAGTTCAAAGCTACCGACAAGAACTACAAGCGAATTGAAACAATGGTAGAAACGGAAAAAATCGCAATTTCTCCATTGGCATACATTCGCGGAAGAAGTTTGGTGAAGATATTCTTCATCATTGATGAAGCCCAGAACCTAACACCACACGAAATAAAAACGATCATATCAAGGGCAGGAGATGATACCAAAATTGTATTTACAGGCGACATTCACCAAATCGACACCCCTTATCTAGATGCTCAAAGTAATGGTCTCTCTTATCTAATTGACAGAGTTAAAAACCACCCTATTGCCGCCCATATCACCTTACAAAAAGGTGAGCGCTCTGAACTTGCCAATGTGGCAAATGAATACTTATAATTATGAAATACTCCCTCTCTTTATTTGCCATCCTTTTTATCTTCGCGTCCTGTTCGAAAGATCCTACTCGTAACAACCGGCAGATGGAACGTGTAGAAACCGAACCTTCTGAAGAAGTATTTGAAGAACCTGAAGCTAAGCCAATGATATACGTAATTGCAGAAACGAATAAGGGGAATTTCACTTTGGAACTCGATCCCAATAAGGCACCTGTTACTGTCGAGAATTTCCTGAACTATGTAGATTCAAACTTTTACGATGGAACCGTCTTTCACAGAGTTATCGACGGATTTATGATTCAGGGCGGAGGATTCACGGTTGAGGGAGAACGAAAAGAAACACAAGACCCGATAATTCTCGAAAGTAATAATGGCTTGTCCAACTCTGTAGGTACAATTGCCATGGCTCGAACTCCTGCTCCGAACAGCGCTACCGCTCAATTCTTTATTAACCTTAAAGACAACGACTTTTTGAATTACACTCCTTCAAATCCAGGGTATGCCGTATTTGGAAAGGTAACTGCGGGAATGGAAGTTGTAAATGAAATCAGGCAGGTTCAAACAGGTGTGAAGCAAGGTATGGCTGATTGGCCTACTGAACCTGTTGTTATCGAAAAAGTATACCGCGAATAGATAAGAAGACTTGGCATTTTACGTTTAGTTAGAAACTAGGCTAATGCGTCTTATTTCTCTATTTCTAACATTCTTCTTTTGGAATATCTTGGGTTTTGCCCAGAGTTTTTTTCCTGAGCTTTCTACGGAAACCATTTCAGGAGAATCGGCGATGGTTCCTGGACAATTTAAGGGACGTTTTGTTTTCATTGGTGTTGGTGGTAGTAAAAAAGCTGAAGACAATCTGAGAAGCTGGCAAAACCCCGTATACAATAAGTTTATTGCCAAGACCGGTCTTATGGATAATATGTATGATGTTGAGGTTTGCTTTTTACCCCTGTTTACGGGAGCAGCCAAGGCTTCCAAAAACCAGGTCATCAAAAAGCTTGAGCAGAACAATGAAAAATTAGTTCTGGATCATGTTTATGTCTATTCGGGAAAAAAAGAACCCTTTGAGAAGCTTGGAGTAGAAAACAAGAAAGAGCCTTTCTTCTTTCTTCTTAATCCTGAAGGAATTGTCGTTTGGTCGGCTAAAGGGAGTTTTAGGCAGTCGTACTTCGATGAGATTGAGGACATTCTAACTCAATAAAAAACCCGACTCTCGGTCGGGTTTCTGTTAGGATATAATTACTGCGTTCGGGAACTTCTCTTTCCAAAATTCAAATTTCGCCATATCACGCACGGTTATGATCGTTTTGTGATCCAACCTCACCTTAATCTTTGGCTGAAGTTCTTTTACTTTATCTTTTTTTCTTCGTGACATTCTAAAATTTCTTTGACTTTATAACGTCATAAATACGAACATGTTTTTCATAATGCAATTCCATTAACAACTTTTTGATAATTAGTCGCTTTTCTTGAATACGTACGCACCCTTTTCTGCACCCCAAACTTGAGTGTTATCGGCATCGTAACCCCTGTCCCAACTGGTTAACTTCTTTTTGGTAATGTTAACTTCCGAAGTAGCGTAAGAAGCTCCGCGCAATTCGCTTTTACATGTACCCGTATTGGTTTTACCCGCATATTGAAAGCCGTCGTATTCCAAAAAAACGGCACATCCGTCTTTATAAGTCAAATCAAATTGAGTTATTTCAGCAAACACCTCAGGAGTTTTCCATGCACCAATGTAATTCTCCTCGTTTGGGATTAAATAGACATCACTGCTGTATTCGCCATCACTCAATTCATTAACGAAATAAACTCTTTGACGATAAGGTTTGTCAGGTGATGATTCTACAGCCTGTTCAACATAAAGCCAAGCTCCTTTTCCCTTCTCAGGCCAAATAGGGACCATCTTTAAACTAATGGCGTAGTAGCTGGAATCATTTTGGGCCTGCTCCGAGCTGGAGAACTCACCAGTCATCCATTCAATGAGCTGCAAAAAGTCTTCGCTTTTTTCCTGACCTTTACTGATAGCGCTAAAAGCCATAAAACAGAATAGTAGAATAATTCGAAATTTCATTTTAGATTGAATTTGTTCCAAGGTAGTAAAAGAGACTATGAATGACTTAATCTTAGGGATTCTTTGGATTTTATATTACGCCTTGCACAGTGCACTGGCTTCGGGAATGATAAAGCGTAATATTCTTAATTCGTTCCCTGAAGTTTATCGCTATTTCAGGACTTTCTATTCATTTTTTGCGGCGGTTAACTTCTTTCTTTTGCTTTGGCTTCATTCACTAAGTCCTTCACAACAAGTTTTTGCAGTGGAAGTGTGGATTCGAATTACAGCGATTATCTTTTTGATCGGAGGGTTAATCGTATGCCTATGTGCAGGTAAGAGTTACGGAATAGGCTTTTTGTTTAGAGAAACCAACAATTCTAAATTGGCAACTACGGGAATCAATTCCCTCGTAAGACATCCCTTGTATTTTGGAATTCTCATGATCGTAATAGGTGTATTTCTATACTCTCCTCTCTTGAAGAATTTAGTCCTTCTTATGGTGACTTTTATCTATTCAATAGTTGGCTCCTACTGGGAAGAAAAAAAGCTGATTGAGCTCTACGGTAGCGAGTACCTTGAATACAAGAGAAAGGTTAAAATGCTGATTCCCTGGCTACTCTGAGTCAAAGTTAATCGAGACCGAATTTACGCAATAACGCAGTCCCGTTTCAGTAGGGCCATCATCAAATACATGGCCCAAATGGCTACCACAATTCCCACAAAGAATTTCGGTACGAATCATTCCATGGCTGGTATCCCTTTCGGTCACCACAGCGTCTTCGCTTACCTGACGATCAAAACTTGGCCATCCACACCCTGATTCAAACTTGCTTTCGGAGGTAAACAAGTCACTACCGCACGCTCTGCATCGATACATGCCATCCTCAAAGTGCAGGTTATACTTGCCGGTAAAAGCACGTTCGGTTCCCTTTTTGCGCAATACGCGGTATTCCTCTTCACTGAGCTCCTTTTTCCAATCTGTTTCTGACTTTTCGACCTTATATTTCATAACTCAAAAACGTATTATCGCCTTGGTTGTTTTCTCATCTCTTTTTGCGGAAATGCCGTTTTCCCTTTCGATGAAACTTCTTTTTTGAACGCCCTTCGTTTGGATTGTAATTAAAGCTGTTACCGATTTCTTCAGGAACAGGTAATTTTCTTATTTCGTCTCCAATTAATGATTCTATTCGAGAGAATTTTCTTTGTTCATCAGGGGCAATAAATGTGATTGCCATACCCGTTTGATCCGCCCTTGCTGTTCTACCTACTCGATGTACGTAATCTTCGGCTTCGTCAGGTACATCATAATTAATAACCAGTTTTAGCTCTTTCACATCAATTCCTCGAGAAACAATGTCGGTAGCAACGAGTACATCAACCTTTTTAGATTTGAACTTTCGCATTACTTCTTCCCGTTCACTCTGCTCTAGATCGCTATGCATCTCTTCGATATGAAGATCAGTAGATCGAAGTCTCCGAGCAATTGTTTTCACATTGCTCTTCGTTCTGGAGAATATTAATACTCCGTTCAAACCTTCCTTGTTTAACAGATGCTTGATTAAACTAGCCTTATCGTCTCCATATACCAAATATGCCACCTGTAGAACTCCCTCTGCAGGCTTTGACAGGGCTAGAGTGATTTCAGAAGGTTTCGTAAGGATTTTTCTGGCCAGATCCCGGATTTTCGGAGGCATAGTGGCAGAAAACATTAAGTTTTGTCTTTCCTTTGGAAGAAATGAGGCAATTCTCATAATATCCTCAAAAAATCCCATATCCAGCATGCGATCAGCCTCATCGAGCACAAAAAACTCCAGTTCCTTCAAATTCATATAGCCCATGTTTAAATGGGATATCAACTTGCCGGGTGTAGCAATGACTAGATCGGTGCCTGCGCTTAATGCTCTTTTTTGCTGATCAAAATCGGCCCCGTCTCCTCCGCCATAGAGTGCAAAAGAGCTCACACCTGCGAAATAGGATAATCCCATTACAGATTGATCTATTTGCAATGCCAATTCTCTGGTAGGGACGACAATTAAAGCGCGAATAGAGTTGCTCTCAGCAGGTTTAGACACCAATCGCTGGATAACGGGAAGAACAAATGCTGCTGTCTTACCTGTTCCTGTCTGTGCGCAGGCAATCAGGTCCTTTTGTTCCAGTACCAGTGGTATCGCCTCGTTTTGTATGGGTGTGGCTTTTTCAAATCCCATGGCATCCAACCCTTGCAAGAGTTCTTCACCAAGTCCTAATTCTTTAAATGTTGCCAAACAATTGAATTTCTGCCAAGTTAATTAATTAGACGTTTAGTCTTCTCTTGTTAACTTTGCCGCCGTTCGAAAATCTGCGGATACTACGATGATAATATTAGTTTCTCCTGCGAAAAGCTTGGATTTTGAATCACAATCCCCATTTAATGGGTCATCTGAGATTCAATTTGCCGAAGAGGCAGCCTATTTGTCGAACAAACTCAAAAAATTCTCTCCGAGAAAGCTAAAGTCACTGATGAACATTAGTGCTGATTTAGCAAATCTCAATTCAGAAAGGTATGGAAAGTGGAAGTTTCCTTTTTCAGAGGATACTACAAAACAATCTGTTTTTGCCTTTACAGGAGATGTTTACCAGGGATTAGAAGCTGGTACATTGAGTGAGGAAGAATTAAACTACGCCCAGGATCATCTTAGAATTCTCTCCGGGTTGTATGGTGTGCTTCGTCCTTTGGATCAAATCATGCCCTACCGCTTAGAGATGGGTACCAAATGGGCCGTTACCCCGAAAAAAAAGAACCTATACACCTATTGGGATAATAAGATCCACAATAGTTTAAAAGAAGATTTGGAGGGATCAGGTTCTCAATGGATATTAAATCTGGCTTCCGCCGAATATGCAAAAGCAGCCAAATTAAAGGCGTTCGATGTTCAGGTAGTGTCTCCCGACTTTTTAGAGGAACGAGATGGGAAATTTCAAATGATTTCGTTTTTCGCAAAAAAGGCGAGGGGATTAATGACGCGTTTCGCTATTCAGAATAAAATTGAAAATGTTGACGATTTGATGGCCTTTGATTTGGAAGGATATCACTTTAATCGTTCGCTCTCGAATACAGATCAGAATAAATGGGTCTTTACCCGAATAAACCAATAATAAAAACGAAAAATGACTCGAATAATGAAAAGAATAGGGTTTTTCGCATTCCTGCTAGTCTTAATCGGCTCAGGAGCATGTGCCCAGAAAAATGGAAATTCCACACAGGGAGGTGATGTCACGTTGGAGACGGAAATGGATTCCATTTCTTACATAATGGGCGCTAGCTTGGCAAAAAATATTCGTCAGGCAAAAATTGAAGGAGTTGAATTAGACGTCTTGATGCAGGGTGTCCGAGATGGAATGGAAAGCGATTCAGCCATGGTCATCAATATGAATGATGGAAACAACTATATCATGGCATATATGCGAAAGAAACAAGCCGAAGAAGCAGAGGCAGCAATTGCTAAAGGTGTAGAGTTCATGAACAGCGAGGAAGCTACGGGAGATTATCAAAAAACGGAAAGCGGAATTCTATACCAAATCATGACACAGGGCGATGGTACAAAACCTCTGGCTACCGATGTGGTAAAGGTTCACTATGAAGGGAAAAACATGGCAGGAGAGATTTTTGATAGTAGCTATCAAAAAGGAAAACCAATTGAACTCGCTGCGAACAGATTTATTCGAGGCTGGACTGAAATTTTGGAAATGATGCCAACGGGAAGTACGTGGAAAGTGGTTATTCCTTCAGATCTCGCTTATGGAGAGCGTGGTTCACCCCCGAAAATCGGACCAAACGAACCATTGACTTTTAAGATTGAACTTATCGATATAATCGAGAAGTAATGCTTTTTGAAAACATCAATTTCCTCCTTCGTCAGCGCGGCGCACCCGAGCTGACGGGGGAGGAATTTTTGTCTTTGAACCCCGAATCTACATGGGAGATTGTTAAGGAACTGGGCTATCCTTTTGAAGTGATAAATACGGTTGATCTTCGGAAAAGACATGAAGAGGTAAAACCGGGGATAATTAAATTGGTAATCCTGGATGTAGATGGTGTATTAACCGATGGGGGGCTTATCTATGGATCGTCCGGGGAGGATTCAAAAAAGTTCAATGTTAAGGACGGAATGCTGATCAAAAAGGCAATTGATGCTGGTTTTGAATTTGGGATAATTTCGGCCTCCTCCAGACCAGAGGTTATTAAGAAACGGGCTGAAGTATTGGGTATTCAGAACGTTTATGTTGGGCATCAACCCAAAATTGAAGTCTTGGAATCTTGGTTATACACTAAAGGATTGGGATTTGAGAATGTGGCATACATCGGCGATGATCTTAACGATGTTCAGATACTTAGCAAGGTCGGTCTAAGTGCTACCCCTTTTGATGGTGCCAAAGAAGCCAAATACGCTGCGCAATTCATCTTGAATAATCGAGGTGGCAGAGGTTGTGTGAGGGAGTTTATTGAGAATTACCTCCTATTTTGAGCGACTAAACTTGGCCGAACGAAATACTGAGCTTACTTTTGAACCCGGCAAGCATCGTCAAAGGGTCTTCAGCCTCTCTGACTTGATGATGGTGTTTTGCTTTCTTTAGAATAAATCTTCTCAACATACATCCCCGATAGGGGATTTTTTATTTTCGACGAAGCATACTTTCTTTCTCCCTTAGAAGGTTCTTTTTCTCTTCTACAAGGTCGTGCTTCTCAGAAATATTCTTCGTTTTCTGATCAAACTCCAATTGAAGCGCATCTCTTTCATTCTTCTTTTCTGAAATCTGTTTGTCGTATGTGCTTAATTCTTTCGCCACAACCTTCGGATCGTTGAGATCCATCTCATTCTTGAGCTTTTCCATATCATTTTGAAGGGAGGCTGATTTGTCGGAATATTCGGCAAGAGAAAGCTCTGCCTCGGCTTTTACTTCCGTGTAGTTGGAAATGATCTTTTCTTGCTTAGAGATTGATTTGTCTGAAGACTTGATGTTCTTTTTGAAATCTTTTTCTTTCGTCTGGTACGCCTTCATTTGATCAGCGCTTAAAGAGTCACTACGACTGGAAGTATGCTGATCCAGTTTAGCTTGAATTCCTGATCGGTTTCTTTCAGCTACCGCTTTTTCTGAAGTGGCTGAGCTAACCTTCTCGTTGGCTGTTGCAATGGTCTTCTCAGCCTTCTTACGCTCTTTGTCTGCCTGTTTGTACTGTTTTCCAAGGCTCTTATATTCTGCCTTTTTAGACGGGTAGTCAAATTCGTCGGCGGCAGTTTTTATGCTGTCTCTCCTGTGATTGAGATTTTCGACATCCCTGTTTGCCTGCTCCAAATCGGGTCTTACGGTGGTTAAGGATTTCTCGATTTGGTCGATTTCTTTTTCTTGCTCTTTGATCAGCTTTTTAAGTTCCTTGATCTCAGACTTAATGACGGATTTGTCCTGCCCTTGTTCTTGAGCAAATATAGAAGGGGAGAAGAATAAGGCTAGTAGGAATAGAGATACATATTTCATTAAACGGGCTTTGGTATTTCCAGAGCCTGAAAGATAGAGAAAAGTTCATTTCTAAGAGTGTGGTTCTTGTTTTTCGCATACCACCCGTGAAGTTTTTCAGCAAAGCGATCAAAAGGTAAATCTTGATGATCTATGCCCGCTTTGTATTCCATC